>JAZODO010000001.1:0-4667 GCA_045597065.1 Acutalibacteraceae bacterium
TGGTCGTCGGTATCGTAGATAGTGAAGTTGCTTGTATAGCCTATTCTGTCGGCAAAGCGGCGAAGTATTTTTCCGCAAACCGAGTGGAAGGTACCTGCCCAAACGCCCGAGCTGTCGCTTCCAAGCCTTAAAGCTATTCTTTCTTTAAGTTCGCCCGCCGCCTTGTTTGTAAAGGTTATAGCCAAAATTTCCCAAGGGTTGGCGGGTTCTACCGCCATATTCCAAAAAAGCGGAAGGTCGCATTTTTCGTTTATATAGTCTTCGGCAGAGCCGATATCTTCTTCGAAAAATTCGGGCACCAGGGTAGAATTATAGGCGTTTCCGTACTTTATTAAATAGGCAATACGATTAACTAAAACGGTTGTTTTTCCGCTTCCTGCTCCCGCTAAAACAAGCAAAGGGCCAAGAGCGGTTGTAACCGCTTTAAGTTGCATATTGTTCATATTTGAAAATTCTTTTTCGATAACCTTTTTTCTAAGGTTTATAAAATCATTTTGGTTCATAAAAATTCCTTAAACATAATAATACAAAATATATTATACTTTAAATTTTCAATTTAATCAATCAAAAATATAATAAAATTTGAGGGTATTTTATAGCGTATAAGCAGCCATCTTTTTTCATATAATTAAATCGAGGTGATTTTATGAAACCTATAAATTTAAAACGGCTTATTTGGGCCATTATTATACCCGAAGCAATCGGAGGCTTTTCGGCACTTGTTACAGGAAATTTTGGAGATGCATATACAAGTTACAAGCAACCTCCCCTTTCCCCTCCCGGAATAGTTTTTCCTATTGTTTGGGTTATTCTTTACGCCCTTATGGGTATTGCTTCTTACCTTATTGTAGAAGAAGTAAAAGGGCGCGAAAAGGCTAAATCGGAAGCGTTATTTTTTTATGGTTTACAACTTGCTGTAAACTTTATTTGGCCAATTATTTTCTTTAAGTTTTCGGCCTATTGGGTAGCCTTTATAGTAATTTTAGTTCTTTTAGCGCTTGTAATAGTAACCGCGATAAAATTTAAAAAGCTTTATAGCCCTGCTTTTTATTTGCTTATTCCGTATATTATTTGGCTTATTTTTGCAACCTATTTAAATATCGGCGTAGCTGTTTTAAACTAACAAAAACCTCCCTTAATAGGGAGGTTTTTGTTATGATGAAAGGCCAAAACTTACGGTTAAGGCTTTATTTACTCGGTCCATAGAAGATACATCGAGACTTCCCATTTTTTCTTTAAGCCTTTGTTTATCGATAGTTCTAACCTGTTCTAAAAGAACAATAGAGTCTTTCGCTAAACCGCAACCCGAAGCGTTTACTTGAATATGGGTTGGAAGTTTAGTTTTGTCTTTTTGGCTGGTTATGGCCGCAGCAATTACGGTTGGACTATATTTGTTTCCTATATCGTTTTGAATAATAAGTACGGGACGAATTCCACCCTGTTCTGAACCTATAACAGGACTTAGGTCGGCATAGTATATATCTCCGCGTTTTACTGTCATTTGTTTTCACACCCTGATAAAGCTTTGTGTTAGTATTTTTACCATTAAAATTTGGTTTTAATCATCTTTTTGTTATATATTATGCGGACGAGGTGTTTTTGGTTAAAGAGTTAAATTTTGATTGAAATTATACTATATTTATAGTATAATAATTGTGTATGTAAATTTGGGTGGTGAAGATTTGAGAATACTTGCAGTAGGCGACGTTTGTGCAGAGGCCGGATGTCAAACCCTTATAAAGCTTTTGCCGCGTATTAAACGCGAACAAAATATAGATTTAACTATTGTAAACGGAGAAAATTCTGCCGCTTCTAACGGAATTTCTACCGCAAGCGCCGAACTGCTTTTTGCCGCAGGCGCCGACGTTATAACCGGCGGTAACCACACCCTTAACAGACGCGACGTTAGAAACATGTTAGACTCAAACGAGTTTATGCTTCGCCCGGACAATATTCCCGCCCAATATGGTAAGGGGTATTGCCTTTTTGATATGGGATATACAAAGGTTGCAGTTATAAACCTACTCGGCCAAGTTTACCTAGATATGCACAAGGCTGAAAACCCTTTTAGTTGTGCTGATATTCTTATTGAGCGCGCAAAAAACGATGGCGCTAAAATTATTTTAGTAGATTTTCACGCCGAAGCAACCAGCGAAAAACGCGCTTTGAGTTTTTATTTAGATGGCAAAGTTTCGGCCATTTTCGGTACACATACTCACGTTCAAACAAGCGACGCCCAAATACTACCCGGCGGTACTGCGTATATTACCGACCTCGGAATGACGGGGCCTAAACATAGCGTTTTAGGGGTTGAACCTTCAATTATAATAGACCGCTTTAAAAATGGTTCGGCCGGAAGGTTTATTAGCGCCGAAGGCGAAAGTGTTTTCGAGGGCTTTGTTTTTGAGGTAGACCCTAAAACAGGAAAAGCTACCTTTGCAACCGCTATACGATATTAAAATTAAAACTAATTTGGAGTAGTTTTTATATATGTTTAAAAAATTTCTTGCTATACTTTTGGCAACGGTTTTAGTTCTTCTTGCCGGTTGTTCGGCTAAAGAAGAAATCGAAACCCCAAACGGACAAAGCGAAAACAGCACCCCCGTTTCGCAAAGCCAAATACAACTTCTTTATTGCGCTAACGATACGTTTAATCCGTATAAGACTATTAGCAAACTTAACGCAGAACTTTCTTATTTGCTTTTTGAACCTCTTTTTAAGGTTGACAATAACTTTAACTCTTTACCGGTTATTGCCGAAAATATTAAAACCGAGGGCAATACCCATACCGTAACAATTAAAGATGTTGTTTTTTCCGATGGAACTAAACTTACCGCTGATGATGTTTTATATTCTTATAATCTTGCAAAAGAAAGTAACCGCTTTTCGGCAACCTTTTACGAGGTTCAGTCGGTTGTTGCGGCCGACAGTAAAACTATAGTTTTTACCCTTTCGCAAAACGACCCGTATTTTTCAAATCTACTAACCTTCCCTATTATTAAAATCGGGTCAGACAACCTAAAAAATGAAGATAATGTAGAAATTGTTCCTATAGGTTGCGGTCCGTTTATTTTTACAGAAACGGGCGACAAGTTAATTCCAAACGAAAAATATTTTAATAAGGTTACTTCCATTTCAGAAATTAGGCTTATAAACGCGCCCGATAACGAATCTATGGAACATTACGTTGAGGTTGGCGCAACCGATTTATACTACGCCCAAATGGTTGGCGACAGTATTATAAGAATGAGCGGTAAAAAAGTTTCGGTAAACCTAAATAACCTTATTTATTTAGGAATTAACCATAACTATGCCCCCTTAAAATCGGAAAAACTGCGTTTTGCTATTTCTTCAGCAATATCGAGAGCCCAAATTGCCGAAAAGACTTTTTACTATAACGCTACCCCTGCAAACGGCTTTTTCCACCCCACTTGGAGCGAAGTTTCCGACTTCCAAACTATGCAAAGTTCGGCAGATTTAAAAATATCTGTTGAGAATTTGAACGATATAGGTTATAATATATTAAATACAGACGGGTATTTAGAAAACGCGTCGGGTAAAATTTTGGAACTTACTTTACTTGTAAACGGCGAAAATGCCGAAAAGGTTGCTACCGCAGAACTCATTAAAGCTCAACTTAAAGCGGCAGGAATTATGATAAAAATCAGTGCCGTAAGTTCTGCACAGTTTTATAGCAGCCTTCGAAGCGGCGGTTTCCAACTTTATTTGGGCGAGGTTAAACTTTTACCAAATATGGATATAAGTTCGCTGGTTTTAAACGGCGGTTCGGCGGCATACGGAATGATAAATCCAACATCCTATACTTCCGAAGCGGGAGAAGAAGACCAAACTTATTACAGCGCAGAAACGGCCTATGTTTCGGTTGTAAAAAGTTATTTAAAAGGCGAAAGCCCCGCAACGGCAGTTGCTTCGGCACTACTTTCTTCTATGCCCGTAATTCCCCTAGTTTACAGAAATTCCATAGCATTTTATTCTAACCAAATCGAAGACATAACCGACATTTCAAGTTGCGACGTTTTCCTTTGGTTAGATAAATATAAAGCAACAAAATAAATTCCGGAGGACTATATAATGATATCTTACGAAACCAGATTAGGTAAAATTCATCTTTCCGAAAATTATCTTCAAAAACTTATTGGCCAGGCCGTTACCTCTTGTTTTGGAGTAGTAGGTATGGTTCCCAGCGGAGGAAAGCAAAAACTTACAAGTTTGCTTTCTAAAAAAGAAAACCTAAATAACGGTATTGTTATTCGCGGAAACGCTGAAAACGTAAATATTGAACTTCATATTGTTGTGTCTTACGGAATGAATATAAACGCAATTGCTCAAAGCATTGTTCACAAAGTTCATTATGTTGTTACCCAAGCAACAGGCATTAAGGTTAACAAGGTTACCGTAAAGGTTGACGGAATTAAAGAATAATTTTACTAAAGGTGTTTTAGCGCCTTTGCTATTTTGCGCCTTTAGTGTGCGTTTTATTTAAGGAGTGTTTTAATGTTTAACGGAAACATACTGCGTGATGCAATTATTTCTGCTGCAAACAACATTGCCAACCAAAAGAAAGCGGTTGACGATTTAAACGTATTCCCGGTTCCCGACGGAGATACCGGTACAAATATGTCTATGAGTATAGGCAACGCTGCAAG
>JAZODO010000002.1:0-3275 GCA_045597065.1 Acutalibacteraceae bacterium
TTTGTTATTGCACACAGACTTTCAACCGTTAGAAACTCTAACGCTATTATGGTTTTAGAACAAGGCGAAATTATTGAACGCGGCGACCACGACGACCTTTTAGAACTAAAGGGCCGTTACTATGAACTTTACACCGGCAAAAAGGAGCTTGACTAATGAGCGAAATTTTAAAGGCAACACTTTTAGACCTTGACGAAATTTTGGCTATTTACGAAAGAGCGCGTAATTTTATGCGCGAAAACGGCAACCCTAACCAATGGAAAAAGGTTCATCCACCTAAAGAGTCGCTTATTGAAAATATAAACGACCAAATTTTATATGTTTTAAAAAACGACGGAATTATAGACGGGGTCTTTCTTTTTGACAAGGGCCCCGACCCGACTTATGAATATATAGAGGGCAAATGGCTAAACGACCGCGACTACCACGTAATTCATAGAATTGCCTCTTCGGGCAGAAGCAAGGGCGTTTTTAAAGCATGTTTTGAATATTGTTTAAACTTTACAGACAATATTAAAATGGACACCCACGCAGATAATAAAATTATGCAAAAGGCTTTAGAAAATCTAGGCTTTAAACATTGCGGAACAATATATGTTCCAAATTACGGACCTATGAGGGCATACCAATATGACAGACATTTGGACAAGGCTTAAAGCCGAAGAAAAACCTATTCTTCTTTACGGAACGGGAAACGGCGCCGATAAAATTTTAAACGAACTAGACCGCTTAAATATTAAAATTAGCGGCGTTTTTGCAAGTTCGGGCTTTGTTCGCGACCGTTATTTTAGAGGTTTTAAGGTTTTAAGTTTAAAAGATGCCGAAAAAGAGTCTGGCGATTTTGTTGCTTTATTTTCGTTTGGTTCTAACAGACCCGAAGTTTTAGAAAACATAAAGCGCATTATGAAAAGGCACACCCTTTTAGCCCCCGAAGTTCCCGTTTGCGGCGGAGAGATATTTAACCTTGAATACGCTAAAAAGCACAAAACTGAACTTGAGACCGTTTATTCTATGCTTTACGACGAGCAATCAAAAAAGGTATTTGAGCAAACTGTGCTTTTTAAGTTAGATGGAGATATAAGCCGCCTGTTTTGCTCTGAAACCGAGGAAGACGAAGCCTTCAGTAACGTTTTAAAGTTAGAAGAAGGCTATAGTTTCTTAGACCTTGGAGCATATAGCGGAGATACCGTTTTAGACTTTGTAAAAAGGGTTAGTTCCTATTCTCACATAACCGCAGTTGAACCCGACCCTAAAACTTTTTTAAAACTAACCAAAAACACCGAAAATCTAAACGTAGAACTTATAAACGCGGCTATACATAAAGAAAATGGACAAATCCCCTTTTCTTTTAAATCTTCTCGCGGTTCTACCTCAGGAGGAGATGACTTTATTAAGGCCGTTTGTATTGACCATATCGCTGAAAATAAAAGGTTTGACTATATAAAGTTCGACGTTGAAGGTAAGGAGTTAGACGCTATTTTAGGCGGAGAAAAAACAATAAAAAGAGATAGGCCAAAAATGCTTGTTTCGGCCTATCATAAAAGCGATGATTATTTCGCTATTCCTCTACTTGTTTCAAAAATTAACCCCGAATATAAAATTTATATGAGGCACTACCCTTACATTCCCGCTTGGGACACGAATTTTTATTTTGTATAAAGAAAAAACGCTTCCCGTACGGGAAGCGTTTTAACCAAAGGTTGCGACCTCTATTTCGGGTTTAGAAGAAAGGGCTACTTCTACCGCGGTAAGGTAGGGGCCTTTTGAGCGGTAGAGTTTATGGTTTCCGTAAGAAAACTTTGCGGTTACAATTACCCAGTCGTTTGTTTTAAGGGTTTTAGATGCAGAATAATCACATGCAATTCCGCAATACTGAATATCGTCAGCACAACAGGTCATTACCTGACGTCCTACAACAAAGGTATCGCTTGGAATTTTGCTGTCGCGCGCAACTATTCCCTTAAATTTAATGGTTTTTCCAATATATTTAGACATATCGTTCATCATATCGCTAAACCAAAGGGCGTAGTCATTATCGTTTATAGTAATAACGTCGGCATTTATATCGAATGGTAACGGGTCGATAATATCGTCATACTTAACCTGGCCGTTTAAATATTCATAAGCAATATCGGCTCTGCGGCTAGCCGCTCTTACAAGTTTATGAAGCGGCATAAAGTCGAAGTTTTCGGGGCAACGATTAAATACAACAAGTTCGGCAGTAGCAAGTTTATCGTAAACGAGTTGACGCATATTAGCATTATAGGTAAGGGTTGTATTAGCATCGAAAAAGGCAATTTCTTGGCTAATAACACAGCATCGGGGCAGGGCCTTAAAAAGGTCTTCTAAAAGCCACATACCGTTATATTCTACCACAATACGTTCGGCACCGGTTTCTTTTAAATAGGTTTCAATAGTTTTTTGGTTTAGTTCTTCTTTAGAGTTTATAGTTTTAATATAAACGTTTTTATGGGGCATTTTTGAAAGGTTATACTCCCCTTCGCCCTCTTCACAAAGAAGTAAAAGAGTTTTTTCGCCCGCATTAAAACGTTGGTCTTCTAGAGTTTCTTGAATAAATTTAGTTTTACCCGCATCTAAAAAACCTGTAAACAGATAAAGTGGAATATCTTTCATTTGTTTTACACTCCGAATAAGTTTGCAATTTCTTGTTTGTTAATTTTAGAACCGATAACGCAAAGTCTGCCAATAATTTCGGCCGAGCCGAAACGAACGTCAGGTTCTCTGGGAACGTAGTCAAAATGAATCCAATTTCCGTTTTCGCCTGCAACGATACCCTTTGCACGAAGGATTACGCCATATTTTTCGGAATCTTCCAGGGTGTTTAGCGCACTTTCGATAAATTCCTTTGTAAAGATTTTTGCGGTTTCGGTTCCAAAGGAAGCGAAAACGTCATCGGCATGATGGTGGTGATGTTCATGATGGTCGTGGTCATGACAGCCGCAAGAACATTCGGCATCGTGGTCATGATGGTGATGATGGTCATGGCAACCGCAAGTACAATCTTCATCATGGTCATGATGATGGTGTTCATGGTCGTGGCAACCGCAAGTACAATCTTCATCGTGATGATGGTGGTGTTCATGGTGATGTTCGTGGTCGTGATGATGGCCACATTCGGGGCAGGTATGCTCCTCTAGGTCGTGAATATGGTCTTTAAGAGTGTTTTTAGATTCGGTAGCCTCTAAAATTTGGGTTCCTGTTAGTAAATCCCAATCGGTTGTAACAATAGTAGCAGTAGTATTATGTTCGCGAAG
>JAZODO010000003.1:0-3854 GCA_045597065.1 Acutalibacteraceae bacterium
GTTCAATAATATTTTCGCTTTTCAATTAAGCGCATCCTCCTTTGCGGACACTAAGTGCCGCACAAGTTATTTTTAATAATCCTGCACGATACCCGCAGACTCTCTGAAAATGGCTCTCCGCAAAGGATTTTTCAGTTCTAAAACTAGAGCTAAAGCCACCGCTTTGAATCTGCATTAAGCACAGATGCGTATATATATCAAAAATAATATATAACTATACGCTATAATTGTCAAGTATTTTTATTTTTTCAATAAATCTCGACTAAAATCACATAAATTTGCTTTGAACGTTATATTTCTTTAATATGCTTTTGTTTTCTCGTGTTTTCTACGTTTTCCTCGTTTTTTGTTTGTTCAAAAAGGACCGAAATTTTGGCAAAAAATGTTTAAAGTTTCTGTTGAAAAACATATAATAATTTGTTATAATATATTAAATATAATAGGGGAGGTATGTGTGTTTTGGTAATTCTTGGTATTGACCCGGGTTATGCTATTGTCGGTTTCGGCGTTGTCGAATATAATGCTAACCGTTTCAGAGTAGTTGAATACGGCGCGGTTACAACCGAAGCGGGCGTTAAATTTACGTCTCGTTTAAACGATATTTATGATAATCTTTGTAAAATTATTGAACGTACAAAACCCGACGCACTATCTATTGAAAAACTCTTTTTTAATACCAACACAACTACCGCTATCGATGTTGCACAGGCAAGAGGAGTAATACTGCTTGCGGCAACGAAACATAACGTTCCTGTTTACGAATATACTCCGCTTCAGGTTAAATCTTCGGTAACCGGTTACGGAAGAGCTGAAAAGAAACAGGTTATGGATATGATAAAGAGCATTTTAAGGCTCGAAAAAATCCCGAAACCTGACGATACTGCCGATGCACTAGCTCTTGCAGTATGTCACGCACATTCTTCGGGTTCGCTTTACGGAAAATTAAGTTCAGGAGGCAGAGTTTAATGATTGCATCACTTCGAGGCAAATTGCTTTACTCAGATAACCAAACAGTAGTTTTAGAATGTTCGGGCGTTGGCTTTAAGTGTTTCGCTTCGCTTAAAACTTTATCTTCGTTACCTGCGGTAGGCGGCGAGGCCTTTGTTCACACCTATATGGCCGTTAGAGAAGATGCACTCGATTTATATGCCTTTTCTACTATTGACGAACTTGAATGTTTTAAACTTGTAACCTCAGTTAATGGGCTTGGAGCAAAAATGGGAATAGCTCTTTTATCTGAATTTACTCCCGACCAAATTTCTTTCTTTATTCTGTCGGGCGATGCAAAAGCACTAACTCGCGCAAGCGGAATAGGCCCAAAACTAGCTCAAAGAATGGTTTTAGAACTTAAAGATAAAATATCTAAGGGTGCGGTTACTCTTTCAAGCGATAATATGCTTGTTCAAAGTACGGGTAAAACACCTAATAGTTCAGAAGCAATTGCCGCTTTGGTAGCGTTAGGCTTTTCACAAAGTGAAGCTGTTGCGGCCGTTTCTAAACTCGACCAAACGCTTTCCACCGACGAACTTATTAAAGGTGGACTTAAAAATCTTTCAAGGTAGGTGCTAATTAGTGGAAGATATGGAATTTGAAAGCCGAATTGTCGCGCCCGAATTTTCTTCTGATTCTGACAGTTTGGAAAACTCACTTCGACCTAAATGTTTAACCGATTATATTGGCCAAGAAAAAGCTAAAGAAAATTTATCAATTTATATTGAGGCGGCTAAGGCACGTAAAGAATCGTTAGACCATGTGCTTTTATATGGCCCTCCCGGTCTTGGTAAAACTACTCTTTCTAATATAATCGCTCGTGAAATGGGAGTTAACATTAGAATTACGTCCGGTCCCGCTATCGAAAAGCAGGGAGACCTTGTTGCTATTTTAACTAACCTTTCTGAAGGCGATGTTTTATTTATCGACGAAATTCATCGTCTATCTCGCTCGGTTGAAGAAGTTTTATACCCGGTTATGGAAGACTTTTCGCTAGATATAATTATAGGCAAAGGTCCTTCGGCCCGTTCTATTAGGTTAGATGTGCCCCATTTTACTCTTGTTGGCGCAACAACTCGTTCCGGTCAACTTACTGCACCGCTTCGCGACCGTTTTGGTGTCCTTCTTCGTTTAGAACTCTACACCCCGGAAGAACTTGCTCAAATTATTGAGCGAAGCGCAGGAATTTTAGATATTGAAATCGAACATGAAGGCGCCTTAGAAATCGCTTCTAGGTCTAGAGGAACCCCTCGTATTGCTAACCGACTATTAAAGCGCGTTCGCGATATTTGTGAAGTTAAGTATAACGGAATAATTACCGCCGACGCAGCCAGAGCATCACTTGAACGTTTTGAAATTGACGAACTTGGCCTCGATGATTTTGACCGTAGAATGCTTAAAACAATTATTACTAATTATGGCGGAGGCCCTGTTGGTCTTGATACTCTTGCCGCCGCTGTTGGCGAAGAAAGTATCACTATTGAAGATGTTTACGAGCCCTACCTTATGCAAATTGGTTTCTTAACCAGAACAGGTAGAGGTCGTTGTGTAACAAAACTGGCATACGAACATCTTGATATTCCATATAACGAAGGACTTCAGAAAACAATTTTCTAATTAAAGGACTTATAATGAGATTTGCAACTGATTTTTTAGATTATGAACTTATAGATGCCGTAAATGGTGAAAGACTCGAACGTTGGGGCGATATTATACTTGTTCGACCCGACCCTCAAATTATTTGGGGCGGAGAAAAAACCGATAAGCGTTGGTATAATCCTCACGCAGTATATCATCGTTCAAGTAGCGGCGGCGGACATTGGGAAACCCTTAAAAAGGTTCCCGATGTATGGTCTATAAAATATAAAGATTTAACCTTTCGTTTAAAGCCTATGGGCTTTAAACATACCGGTCTTTTCCCCGAACAAGCAATTAACTGGACATTAGCCGATAAACTTATTAGGGAAGCAAACCGCCCCATAAAAGTTCTTAATATGTTTGCGTATACAGGCGGTGCAACTGTAGCTTGTCTTAATGCAGGAGCTTCTGTTACACATGTTGACGCCTCAAAGGGTATGGTTCAGTGGGCAAAGGAAAATGCAATTGCGTCAGGTCTTGCCGACCGCCCTGTTCGTTGGCTTGTAGACGATTGTGTTAAATTTGTTAAAAGAGAAATTCGTCGTGGCAATAAGTACGATGCTATAATTATGGACCCGCCTTCGTATGGCAGAGGCCCCGATGGAGAAGTTTGGAAACTCGAAAACCAAATAGGCGAACTTTTAACCGAAACGTCAAAGCTTTTGTCTGATGAGCCTTTATTTGTTTTCCTTAACTCTTATACTGGCGGTATGTCGCCAACAATTCTTGATTATATGGTTAAAACAACCTTTAAAGGAACTAAAAATACAAAAGTATTCACCGAAGAAATCGGTCTTAAAGTTACTAACAAAAATATAGTTTTACCATGTGGTAATACTACCGTATGGATTGGCAGTGATACAAATGGATGAAATTATAAAACTAAATAATGTTTCGTTTGACTACGAAGGTACAGACGCTTCTTTTAAGGTGCTTGAAGACTTTAATCTGTCTTTTGAAAGAGGAACGTTTAATGTCATTTTAGGTCATAACGGTTCGGGCAAGAGTACAATTGCTAAACTATTAAACGGCCTAATTAAACCTGCCAAAGGCGAAGTATTAGTTAACGGCCTTTCAACCTTGAACGAAGAATATGATTTCGATATTAAGAAAACTGTTGGAATAGTATTTCAAAACCCCGATAATCAGCTAGTATCTTCGGTAGTTGAAGAAGATGTAGCATTTGGTCCGGAAAACTTAGGTATTCCGACGGATGAAATATGGAA
>JAZODO010000004.1:0-2415 GCA_045597065.1 Acutalibacteraceae bacterium
TTGAGAAGAGTTAACGATTTTATCGAAATTGTTGTCTTGGCCGTTTGTTTCGGGAGCTTCAAAGAAGATAGAGGTGTTATCTCCAAGCGCAATATATTCGCTGTTGGTTTCGTATAAAACACCGTCGCCGTATACGATACCCCAACTTTCGAGGAAGGCATCGAGGTTAGGTGTTTTAGGCGAGGTAGCCGACGCTAAATACATAACGCCCTTACCTCTTATACCGCCGTTATAAAGCCATTCTTCAATAGCGTCTATTTCCGAAGCCAGAAAATCTTCGATAGGGTTGTTAATAAGAAGAAGGTCGATTTCTTCGCTGATTTCGTTAAAGGTTGCCGATTTATAAACTTCGGTATCAAAGTTGTTGAGTTTAAGCATTTCGGCATATTCGGTTGCAACGTGAGGGTCGCAATGGGTTTCGAGAATAAGAATTTGCTTTGTTTCGGCCGAAGTTACCTTATAGATAGCCGAAGTAAGTTGGGTTTCTAAATTGTTACCCTTAACGGTATAGGGGTATCCGTAAGAAACAGAACCGTCATCATATAGGTAGTAGATATCATCAAAAGAGATAACGGTACTACGGTTTACGTAGTTGCCGTCGATATTTTGGTAACATTCTACTATAATATCGCCAACGTCTAAATTATAGCTTGAGAACTCTTTGTCGATTTCGGCAAACGAAGGGTCGTATGGGTCGACAAAGTTAACCGTAATTTTATCGGAATATTTTTCGTATAAACTTAAAAGGTTAACGGTTTGTTCAAAATATTGGCCGGTTGAGTCGGCTGCGTTAAAATAGTTTTCGGCAATATAGGCAAGTTGTCCGTTTGTATAGTCGTCCTTAGTGCAACAAACGGTTACGGTAACCTCTTTTTCTAGGCCTTTAATAAATTCAACGTTTTCTTCCGATAAGGTATTATCTTTGGCAAGAGAAATGTCTACCGAAAGATTTACACGCTCGCCTAAAAAGCCAAACACAAGGTTTACGCCAACTGCGATAGCAACAACGAGGGCGGTTAGGGCGATAGCAAAGCCGCCATGTTTTAAGGCGTTTTTATTAAATAAATTTTTAAAGAATTTCATACCGCTACCTCCTTTATGCCCATCTGCGGCGTTCTACCATTCGAACCGAAAGGAAAACAAACACGGCAGCGATAGAAACAAGATAAATTACGTCTACAATATGGAAAACCGAGCCCGAAAACTGGGAGAAAAGGTTAATAAAGGCAACCTTTTCGGCAACCGCTACAATCCATTCTTTTTGGGTTAAAGCGGCAAGGCTTGTTGAAACCATTAAAAGTAAGAAGGTTACGAGGGTTAAGATACAAGAAATAATTGGGCTTTCGGTTAAAGAGGAAATAAACATTCCTATAGCGATAAGGGCGGCGCCGATTAAAAGGGCGCCTAAAAGGCCGTTTAGATAAACGAGCCAGTTTACGCTTGGAGTAAGAGAAGATACTATAATTTGGAAAATAAGGGTTGGGGTAAAAGCAACCGCATAAACGCCTAAAGCCGCAAAGAATTTTCCAAGTACTATTCCGCCAACGCTAACGGGGGCGGTAAGCAGCGCTTGGTCTACCTTTTGGCGGCGGTCTTCTGATAAAAGGCGCATTGTAAGAACGGGGGTAACAAGAATTACAACGGTAGCAATAGAGGGGAAAATAGCCTCTACGGTAGGGCTTCCGTAACCGAAAAGGGTTACAAAAAAGTTTCCTTCAAAAAAGAGGAAGATTGCTAAATAAACATAGCCCAGAGGAGAAGTAAAATAAGATTTAAATTCTCTTTTTAAAACTGCGGTCATTAGTTTTCGTCCTCCTTGTTTGAAAATTCTTTTTCCATATCGGTTTCTTTGCCTATTACGGCTTCGCCCGAACTCATATCTACGCTAACCTTAGGAGCCGAAGCGGTTTTTTTAGCCTTTCGGGCAAGATTTGCCGAATCGGTGCTTTCGGTAATTCTAAGGAAGATTTGTTCAAGCGACATTTCGTTTGAACGAAGGGATAAAATAGTTTTGTTACGCTCGGCAAGGCGGGTAGATACGGCAGCGCGAATGTCGTGGCCAACCTTTGGTTCTAAGATAAAGTCTACCGAACCTTCTTCTTTAGAGCCTAAAGAGCGGAACTCTTTAACGCCGGGTACGGTACTGAGTATTTTAATAAGTTCCGATTCGGTTCCCTTTACGCGAATAGAAAGCGAATGGTCATCGGAAAGGGTTTTAGAAAGGTTATCGGGAGTATCATCGGCAACGATATGGCCCCCGTTTACAATTATTACGCGTTCGCAAACTTCTTGAATTTCGGACAAGATGTGGGACGAGAGAATAATTGTATGATTTTTACCGAGACGAGCAATTAGGTTTCTAATTTCCAAAATCTGCTTCGGGTCAAGACCAACGGTAGGTTCGTCGAGAATAAG
>JAZODO010000005.1:0-2167 GCA_045597065.1 Acutalibacteraceae bacterium
CGACATAATAAATAATTGCAAAAAGCGGTACGCCTATTATCATTCCTATAACGCCGAAAAGACCGCCGCAAACAACGATTGCAAAAATAACCCAGAAGGGCGAAAGGCCGGTAGAATCACCCAAGATTTTGGGGCCTAAGATGTTTCCATCGAACTGTTGGAGAAGAATTATAAATAATGTAAAATATAAACCTTTCCAAGGGTCGGTCATAGCAATTAAGGCAATACAAGGAATAGCGCCGATAAAGGGGCCGAAGAAAGGAATAATGTTTGTAACACCGATTACAACCGAAATTAAAACGGGGTAAGGCATTTTTAGAATTAAAACGCCGATATAACACATAATTCCAATAATAATAGAATCGATAATTTTACCGATAATAAAGCCACTAAAAATAGAATTACTTTTACGGGCAACTGTCATAACGTTGTCAGCAACAGGTTTTTTATTGAATGCGTAGAGAACCTTTTTAGCTTGGGCGCAGAAGGTTTCTTTACGGAAAAGAAGGTAAGCGGCTACAATTGTACCAATAATTAAATCCCAAATAAAGGAAGCAGTTTTAATTACACCCGAAGCAAACTGACTTGCATAGGTTGCAAGAAAGGAAACCAAGTCTTGCTCAACGAAGGATTTTTCCCAGTCGAGGAAGGTTGTCATAATAGTAGCTAAAACGTCGTTTTGGCTAAAGAACTTTTCTATGTTTACAATAGTTGTTTCTATTTGAGCCGGTAAGGTTTCAACGATTTTTGTAACGCTTACAATAAGTTCGGGCACAATTAAATAAACCAAAGCTGAAATTGCGGCAAGAAAGACTAGAATAGAAATTATTACCGAAACGAATCGAGCTATGTATGCGCCGCGTTTTGTAAATTTACAAACCTTTACAAAGAACGGGTTTAAAAACTTATCGATAAATTTCATTAAAGGGTTTATCAAATAGGCTACAACAAAACCTAAAATTATTGGTTGCGCAGCTTCAAAAAGATTTGAAAAAACTACCTTTACATCATCAAATTTATATAGGAAAAAGTATAGTAAAACTACTCCCGATAAAACCGCAAAAATCATTAAGCCTAAACGGAAATATTTATTTTTTAAGGTTTTTTCGTTTTCGGTTTGATTCAGTTTCATCAAAGCTTCCCTTCTTTCTGTTTATTTAAGGTTTTTAAAATATTCGAGAGCGGCAGATACCGCATAATCTTGTTCTGTTGGGTTTATATAACGATATTTAAGTTGCTCCTTTGTTGGAGTAACCTTAATATCGGGGTTTATTCCCTCTTGGTTAAAGGAAACTCCGCTATGCGGAAAGAATTCAGCCACAGTAAAAACTACTTCGGAGCCGTTACTTAACTTATAGGTAGTTTGCATAACGCCCTTACCATAGGTTTTTTCGCCAACCGAAACACCTTTTTTAAAATCTTTAATAGATGCGGTGAAGAGTTCGGCCGCGCTTGCGGTATTTTTATTTGTTAAAACTGCCATTGGCAGATTGATTTCAGATTTATCGGATTCGGCAATAGTTTTTACTTCGCCATTTTTATATTTTACCGACATAACCACGCCTTCGGGGCACAAATAGTCGAGCATTTGGGTTACCGAGGTTACTGTTCCGCCCCCGTTAGAGCGAAGGTCAAAAATAAGGGCGGTAACGCCTTTATTTATAAGGTCATCGACAGTATTTTTAAACTGTACTACGGTTGCATTATTAAAAGAGGTTATTTCTACATAACCAATATTTTGGCCAATAATTTTACCAAAAACGGTTTGGGTAACAAACTTAGAATATTCTACCGTTAGGGTTATAGTTTTATTTTCGCGAAGAATAGAAAGTTCTACCGTACTACCAATTTCTCGAAGAATGCTTGAAACGGCGTCTTCATAGCCCGATTCTATAACCGAAACCGAGTCGATATGGGTAATTTGGTCGCCCGGCAAAATTCCTGCTTTAGCAGCAGGCGCATCGGAATAAACGTTTTTAACGTAGATGTTATTTGTATCCGGATGCTCAATTACGCTAATACCTATTCCCTGACCTACGCCGGCCAAAGAGTTATTTCTTTGTTCGGCTTGTTCTTTTGTGTAATAGGTAGCGTATTTATCGTTAAGGCCTTCGACATAGCCTTCCATAACAGAATTTAGCAGTTTTTGATTATCTATTTCGCCATA
>JAZODO010000006.1:0-3189 GCA_045597065.1 Acutalibacteraceae bacterium
AGTAAAATTTTGAGGAGGTAAATCCTAATGAAAGTCAGACCTTCTGTTAAAAAGATTTGCGACAAATGCAAAGTAATCAAGCGCAAGGGAAAAGTAATGGTTATTTGCGAAAATCCCAAGCACAAACAGCGTCAGGGCTAACCTGAACAAAACTTTGGAGGTGCAATAAATGGCACGTATAGCAGGTGTTGACCTTCCCAACGAAAAAAGAGTTGAAATTGGTTTAACTTACATCTTTGGAATTGGTCTTACTACATCAAAAGAAATCCTTAAAGCTACCGGCATCAACCCCGATACCCGCGTTAAGGATTTAAACGAAGACGATATTGCAAAACTTCGTGAGTATATTGAGCATAACCTTCAGGTAGAAGGTGACCGTCGTCGTGCAATCGCTTTCGACATTAAAAGACTTATCGAAATCGGTAGCTACCGTGGCCTTCGCCACAGAAAAGGTCTCCCCGTAAGAGGCCAACGCAGCAAAACTAATGCTCGTACTCGCAAGGGTCCCAAGAAGACCATTGCAAACAAGAAGAAATAATAAGGAGGTAAGGATATAAATGGCTACTAAAACTAAAGCAACATCTCGCAGAAGACGCGAGAAAAAGAATATCGAGCGTGGTGCAGCTCATATCCAATCTACCTTCAACAATACCATCGTAACCATCACCGACACCCAAGGTAATGCACTTTCTTGGGCTTCTGCTGGTGAACTTGGTTTCCGTGGTTCCAGAAAGTCTACTCCTTTCGCTGCGCAAAGCGCTGCCGAAACCGCAGCTAAGGCTGCTATGGAGCACGGCCTTAAAACCGTTGAAGTATACGTTAAAGGACCTGGCGCAGGCCGCGAAGCAGCTATCCGCGCACTTCAGTCCGCTGGTCTCGAGGTAAGCATGATTAAAGACGTTACCCCGATTCCCCACAATGGTTGTCGTCCTCCCAAGAGAAGACGTGTGTAATTTGGAGGTGTAAACAAATGGCAAGATATACTGGAGCAGTATGCAGACAATGCCGCCGCGAAGGTCAAAAATTATTCCTTAAGGGCGAACGTTGTTATTCCGAAAAGTGTTCTCTCGCAGTTAGAAGCTATGCCCCCGGCCAACACGGTCAGGGCCGTAAAAAGTCTTCTGAATATGGTCTTCATCTCCGCGCTAAGCAAAGAGCTAGAAGATTCTATGGTGTTGCAGAACATCAATTCCGTCATTATTATGAAATGGCAGTTAGTGCGCAGGGCGTTACAGGTACCAACCTTCTCCGCACACTCGAAAGCCGTCTCGATAACGTAGTTTACAGAGCAGGCTACGCTTCTTCTCGTGCAGAAGCTCGTCAGCTCGTTGGTCACGGCCACTTTGAAGTAAACGGTCATCGCGTAGACATCGCTTCCTACCTCTTAAAGGCTGGCGACGTTATTACCGTTTGCGAAAAGGCTCGCGCTACCGACAAAATCAAAGCAGTAGTTGAAGCTAACGCTGCTCGTCCTGTTCCTGCTTGGCTCGAAGTTAATCGCGAAGCATTCGACGTTAAGGTTGTAAACCTTCCCGAACGCGACCAAATCGAAGCTCCTGTAGATGAACAGCTCATCGTTGAATTCTATTCTAAGTAATAGTATTTAGTAAAAACAACAACCCGAAAAACTCGTCCGCATACCCTTTTCGGGTTTAACACATTATTTATGCGGAGAATGGAGCTTTTAAATGATAAATATTGAAAAGCCCAGAATTGAAACACTGGAGTTATCAGAAAACGGCACATACGGCAAATTCGTAATGGAACCCCTCGAGAGAGGCTACGCTACCACCCTTGGAAACAGTATGAGAAGAGTTCTTCTTTCTACTCTCCCCGGCGCAGCAGTTACCTCGGTTAAAATCGACGGCGTTGTTCACGAATTTTCAACTGTACCCGGCGTTAAAGAAGATGTAACCGAAATCATCCTTAACATCAAGGAACTCATCGCAAAACTTCATTGCGACGAAGTTAAAACCGTTTATATCGACGCTGTAGGTCCTTGCACTGTTACCGGCGCTTCTATTAAGTGCGACTCCGAAGTTGAAATTCTAAACCCCGAACAGCACATCGCAACCTTAGGCGATGGCGCTAAACTCAATATTGAAATGACCGTAGCAAAGGGTCGTGGCTATGTTCCTGCCGAAGGCAACAAGTCCGAAACTACTGTAATCGGTGTTATTCCTATTGACTCAATCTATACCCCTGTGGTAAAGTGCAACTTTACCGTAGATGATACCCGCGTAGGTCAGGCTATCGATAAAGGTCGCCTAACCCTCGAAGTATGGACCGACGGTTCTATGAACGCTAACGAAGCAGTAGCTCTTGCTGCCCGCGTTCTTATCGAACATTTCAGTCTATTCTTAAGCCTTGCAGAATCTGCTGGCGAAGGCGAAAGCATTATGGCAGAAAAGGGAACTACCGAAAGAGAAAAGGTTCTCGATATGACCATCGAAGACCTAGACCTTTCTGTTCGTAGCTTTAACTGCTTAAAACGCGCTGGTATCAACACTGTCGAAGACCTTACCAACAAAACCGAAGAAGATATGATGAAGGTAAGAAACCTCGGCCGTAAGTCTCTTGAAGAAGTAATCGCTAAGCTCGACAGCTTTGGCTTCTCTTTAAGAAAAGGCGACGCTGAATAATATTTCGCGTCAATTTGTGGCACAAACCACAGAAATACCGGATAAGGAGTGAAATAAATGCCCGGAACTCGTAAACTCGGAAGAGCTAGCGACCACAGAACCGCTATGCTCCGCGCAATGGTTACCTTCCTTTTAGAAAACGGTAAAATCGAAACAACCGTTACTCGTGCTAAGGAAGTACGCGCAATGACCGAAAAATATATTACACTCGCAAAAACTGACAGCCTTGCATCCAAGCGTCAGGCAATGGCCTTTATCACTAAGGACGAAGTTGTAAAGAAACTTTACAGCGAAATCGCTCCCAAATATGCAGAAGTAGCAGGCGGCTATACCCGTATTACTAAAATCGGCCCCCGTCGTGGCGATGCTGCAGAAATGGCTATTATCGAGTTAATCTAATCGGTAAAATCTCATTTTCCACCCCGCTCATTCGAGCGGGGTTATTTTTTTTGTAATAATGAATAGGGGACAGGCGATATAATGTAGGGCGCGACGTCTCGACGCGCCGAGCCAACCTTATGATAGTAAAAAACCCAACGTCAACCGT
>JAZODO010000007.1:0-3752 GCA_045597065.1 Acutalibacteraceae bacterium
GGTTTACGAAGAAACTTCGGGCCTTGGCCCCGGAGAAGCGGTTGTATCAACCGGTAAACCTCTTTCGGTAGAACTAGGTCCCGGTCTTATCGGCTCTATTTTCGACGGAATTCAGCGTCCTCTTGAAAAAATTATGGAAGTTTCGGGTACTAACCTTAAGCGTGGTGTCGAAGTTCCTTCGCTTAGCCGCGAGAAGAAATGGCCCTTTATACCTTGCGTAGAAGTAGGGGCAGAGGTCGTTTCGGGCGATACGTTAGGTACAGTTGCCGAAACCGCCGTTGTTAACCACAAAATAATGGTTCCCAACAAAATTTCGGGTAAGGTTGTTAGTATAAAAGAAGGCGACTTTACGGTAGAAGATATAGTTGCCGTAATCGAAACCGAAAAGGGTAGGGTAGAACTCACTATGATGCAGTCCTGGCCCGTTCGTGTTGGCCGCCCCTATAAAAATAAACTTTCGCCCGATATTCCTCTTGTAACGGGTCAACGCGTTATCGATACCCTTTTCCCAATAGCAAAGGGCGGCGTTGCTTCGGTTCCCGGCCCCTTCGGTTCGGGTAAAACCGTAGTTCAACATCAGCTTGCTAAATGGGCTGCTGCCGATATTATTGTTTATATCGGTTGTGGCGAACGCGGTAACGAAATGACCGACGTTTTAAACGAATTCCCCGAACTTCGCGACCCTCATACAGGCTCTTCTCTAATGGAAAGAACCGTTTTAATCGCCAACACTTCCGATATGCCTGTTGCCGCTCGTGAAGCCTCTATTTATACAGGTATTACTATTGCCGAATATTTCCGCGATATGGGTTATACCGTAGCCCTTATGGCCGACTCTACATCTCGTTGGGCCGAAGCGCTTCGCGAAATGTCTGGCCGACTCGAAGAAATGCCCGGTGAAGAAGGTTACCCCGCTTATCTCGGCTCTCGTCTTGCCCAGTTCTACGAACGCGCTGGCCGTGTAATCGTAAACGGTAGCGAAAATATCGAAGGCGCTCTTTCGGTAATCGGTGCGGTATCGCCCCCCGGTGGTGATATTTCCGAACCCGTTTCCCAAGCAACCCTTCGTATAGTTAAGGTTTTCTGGGGACTCGACGCTTCTCTTGCCTATAAGCGCCATTTCCCTGCAATAAACTGGCTTACCAGTTATTCCCTTTATTCCGATTCGCTCGAATCTTGGTTTAAGGCTAACGTTAATCCTAATTGGAACAACCTTCGCGTTCGTTTAATGAGCCTTCTTCAAGAAGAAGCCGAACTAGAAGAAATTGTTAAACTAGTTGGTATGGATGCGCTTTCCGCGCCCGACCGCCTAACCCTAGAAGCGGCTCGTTCTATTCGTGAAGACTATCTACACCAAAACGCCTTCCACGAAACCGATACCTATACCTCGCTTTCAAAGCAATATTATATGATGTCTTCAATTTTAGAGTTCTACGATAAGGCTATTGCCGCCTTAAACGACGGAGCCGATATTGAAACTATCGTTTCGTTGCCTTCTCGCGAAAAAATCGGCCGTTTAAAATACGTTGCCGAAGAAAACGTAGAAGCAGAATATAACAGCATATTAAAGCAACTGGCCGAAGAACTATCTGAGGCAGTAGCTAATAAAGAATAAAGGAGGAAGCAAAGTTGGCTAAAGAATATAGAACTATTCGTGAAGTTGCAGGCCCTCTTATGATGGTAAGCGACGTAGAAAATGTTAAATATGATGAACTTGGCGAAATCGAGCTTCCTTCGGGCGAAACCCGCCGTTGTAAGGTTCTCGAAGTAAATGGCACTAACGCCCTTTTACAACTTTTCGAAAACAGCGCAGGAATCAACCTTCAAGATTCAAAGGTTCGCTTTTTAGGCCGTTCTATGGAACTTCCCGTTTCTCCCGATATGCTTTCTCGCGTATTCGACGGTCTAGGTCGTCCTATCGATAACGGCCCTGCCATCATTCCCGAAAAGCGTATGGACGTTAACGGTCAACCTATGAACCCTGCCGCTAGAAACTACCCCCAAGAATTCATTCAAACGGGAATTTCGGCTATCGATGGCCTTAATACCCTTGTTCGTGGCCAAAAGTTACCTATCTTTTCGGCTTCGGGTCTTCCTCACTCTAATCTTGCGGCTCAAATTGCCCGTCAGGCTACCGTTCGAGGCGACAACGAACAATTCGCGGTTGTTTTCGCCGCTATGGGTATTACCTTCGAAGAGTCGAACTACTTTATAAACTCCTTTAAAGAAACGGGCGCTATCGACCGTACCGTTATGTTTATAAACCTCGCTAATGACCCTGCTATCGAACGTATAGCTACCCCTAAAATGGCCCTTACCTGTGCCGAATATCTTGCTTTCGAACTCGGAATGCAGGTTCTCGTTATTATGACCGATATTACCAACTATGCCGACGCATTACGTGAAGTTTCGGCTGCTCGTAAAGAAGTTCCCGGTCGTCGTGGTTACCCCGGTTATATGTATACCGACCTTGCTACCCTTTACGAACGCGCAGGTCGCCTAAAAGGTAAAGACGGTTCTATTACCCTTATTCCTATTTTAACAATGCCCGAAGACGATAAAACCCACCCAATCCCCGACCTTACCGGTTACATTACCGAAGGCCAAATTATTCTTTCGCGTGAACTTTATCGTAAGGGAATTACTCCTCCTATCGACGTTTTACCCTCGCTTTCCCGTCTTAAAGATAAGGGTATAGGCGAAGGCAGAACCCGTAAGGACCACGCCGCTACAATGAACCAACTTTTTGCCGCTTATGCTCGCGGTAAAGACGCTAAAGAACTTATGGTAATTTTGGGCGAAGCCGCTCTTACAACTACCGATAAACTTTATGCCGAATTTGCCGACAAGTTCGAAAAAGAATACGTTTCCCAAGGCTACGGTGCTAACCGTACTATCGAAGAAACCCTAAACATTGGTTGGAAACTTCTTCGTATTCTACCCAGAAGCGAACTTAAACGTATTAGCGACGAAATGCTAAACCAATATTACGAAGCATAAATTTATTTAAATTTCTACGAAAGGAATGAGACCGAGTTGGCAGTTCTAAACGTAAACCCTACAAGAATGGAACTAACGCGCCTAAAAAAGCAGCTTACAACCGCCGTGCGCGGCCATAAACTGCTAAAAGATAAGCGTGATGAACTTATGCGCCAATATCTTGACCTCATACGAGAAAATAAAAATCTTCGACTAGAAGTTGAACGCGAAGTAGAAATTGCAAACAGCCACTTTGTAAAGGCTAGTGCGGTAATGTCTAAACAAAGTTTAGATACCGCCCTTTTAGCCCCTAAACAAGAGGTTTACCTAAACGTTGAAACAAAAAACGTTATGAGCGTAGATATACCGGTTTTCGGGGTAGAAACCCGAACAAGCGAAGCCTCCGATATTTATTCCTACGGCTTTGCTTCTACCTCGTTTGAACTAGATGAAGCGGTCGACCGCGTTTCGGCCCTTCTCCCTAAAATGCTTCGTTTGGCCGAAATCGAAAAATCTACTTCACGAATGGCGGCCGAAATCGAAAAAACCCGCCGCCGTGTTAACGCGCTCGAGCACGTTATGATTCCAAGATATAAAGATACTATTCGAATGATAACAATGAAACTCGAAGAAAACGACCGTTCTTCCCGCGCCCGACTAATGAAGGTTAAGGATATGATGGTTAAACAAAATATTGAAAAGAACAGTTCAAATTTTGAACAAATTTAAGGTGAGAAAATGAGTGAAAAAATGTGGGCAGGTCGCTTTAAAAA
>JAZODO010000008.1:0-5393 GCA_045597065.1 Acutalibacteraceae bacterium
CGTGCCGCCGCTATTGACCAACTTGCCCTTTGGGCAGACAGAGCAGGCGTTCAACTTGTTAAAAACGTACCCGGAACCGACCCTGCGGCCGTAATTTTTGATGCCGTTTCTTCTGCAAAAGCCAAGAATTGCGACGTTTTAATTTGCGATACAGCAGGAAGACTTCATAACAAGAAAAACCTTATGGATGAACTTGCTAAAATGCACCGAGTTATCAGCAGAGAACTACCCGACGCTAATGTTGAAGTTCTACTTGTTTTAGATGCCACTACGGGCCAAAACGCCGTAAACCAAGCTATGCAATTTAGCCAGGTTACTGATATAACAGGTATTGTTCTAACGAAACTCGATGGAACTGCTAAAGGCGGCGTTGTAGTTTCTATTTCTAACGACCTTAATATTCCGGTTAAATATATTGGCGTTGGCGAACAAATCGACGATTTACAACCCTTTGATAACAAAATGTTTGTCGATGCTTTATTTGAAGCTTAATTGGAGGAAGTATGCAGTTTTTATTAGCTACTAAAAACAACCATAAACTTAATGAGTTTAAGCGAATTTTTAGCGAACTTGGCCTAGAACTTATTAGCGAAGCCGATTTAGATACCCCTCTTGAAGAGGTAGATGAAACCGGTACTACTTTTGAAGAAAACGCTTTTTTAAAAGCAAACGGCGCAATGCTTAAAACAGGGCTTCCGTCTATTGCCGATGATTCCGGATTATGTGTTGATTATTTAAATGGCCAACCAGGTATTTTTTCTGCTCGTTTTGCGGGAGAACCCGTTGACAACGATAAAAACAATGAAAAACTTTTAAATTTACTAAGTGGCGTTAAACGTGAAGATAGAACCGCTAAATTTGTAAGTTCAATTGTTTGTGTTTTCCCAAATGGTGATACAATTACTGCTAACGGAGAATGTCACGGTTATATTGCCGAAGAAAAATCCGGAACAAACGGTTTCGGTTACGACCCTTTGTTTGTTTCTAGTATTGGTTGCTTTGGTACTATTAGCGATAAAGAAAAAGATTCAGTAAGCCACAGAGGCAGAGCGCTAACCGAATTTTCTAAAAAGTTATATGAATATTTGAAAGAGGACTAAAAATGTTAAATTCCAGACAAAGAGCACAACTTAGAGGCCTAGCTAATTCTATGGAAACCATTTTCCAAGTAGGTAAAGGCGGAATTAACGAACAACTTGTAAAACAAGTGAGCGAAGCTTTAGAAGCACGCGAACTTATTAAGCTTAGAGTTTTAGAAACTTCTCCCGTTACTTCTAGAGAAGCTGCAAATTATATTGCAGAACAGGTAGGAGCCGATGTTGTTCAAGTTATCGGTTATCGTTTTGTGCTTTATAAAGAAAGTAACGAGCATAAAACAATAGTTTTAGTTAAATAATATGGGAACAGTTGCTATTTTTGGCGGAACCTTTAATCCTCTTCATACAGGACATGTACAAATTATAAAATCCCTTTGTGAACTAGATTTTATAGATAAGGTAATACTAATTCCTACTAAAATTCCGCCCCACAAAGAAACAGATTTTTTAGCTGGCGCTAAGCATCGCTTAAACTTTTGTAATATAATCTCCAATAAGTTTTTGAAAGCTGCAGTTTCCGATATTGAACTTAATAGGGAAGGCAAAAGCTATTCGGTTGATACGGTTTTAGCCCTTAAAAAGTTATATCCTAATCAAAAGATTGCTATAACTATTGGCGCAGATATGCTTATAAACTTTAAAAAGTGGTTTAAATATGAAACTATTTTGAAAAACGCCGATATAATTACTTTTTTTAGAGCAGATTCTAATAAATCAAGTTATGAAGAGGCTATAAAAGAACTAAAAGAACTTGGCGCAAACATAGTTTGTATAGATGTTGCTATCGACAATATTTCTTCTACTAAAATTAGAGAATTACTAAAAGAAGGAAAAAGTGTAAATTTATATTTAGACCCCGATATTAAAAACTATATTATCGAAAACCAAATTTATGGTGAATTATAATGGATTTTGAAATATATAAGCAGATAATTAGAGAAAAATTAGACGATTATCGCTTTAATCATTCTATTTGTGTTGCAGATGAAGCAGTAAGGCTTTCAAAACTTTATGGCGCCAACGAAGAAAACGCATATTTAGCGGGCCTTTTACACGATATAACCAAGAATTATTCAGCAGATGAACACTTGAAGATTTTTAAAAAGTTTGATATAATACTCACCGATAGTGAAAAAGGTTCAGAAAAACTTTGGCACGCGATTTCCGGCTCTGCTTATGCTAAAAATGTGCTTAATATCACTAATTTAGACGTTATTAACGCTATAAAATATCACACAACCGCCAGAGCCAATATGAGTTTGCTTGAAAAGATAGTTTATCTGGCTGACTTTACTTCGGCCGATAGAAATTATCCCGACGTAAACGTTATGCGAAGCCTAGTTAATATTAGTATTGAAAAAGCTATGCAATATTCGCTTTCATACACAATAAACAGTTTAAAAGAGAAAGGTTTAACACCTCATCCCGACACTATTGCAGCATATAACGAAATAAACGCAAAATTACGCTTTAAGGAGACTTAAATTGAATACAGAGAAAATCATTAGTATTGCAGTAAACGCGCTTAATGACAAAAAAGCAATGAATATTTCCGCTATGGAAGTAGGGGAGTTAACCGTTATTGCAGAATGTTTTATTATTGCTACCGCAACCTCTAATACTCACGTTAGAGCACTTGCCGATATTGTTGAAGAAAAGTTATCCGAAGCCGGTTTCGAACCTACCCACGTAGAAGGAAAAGCAACCGGATGGATATTACTTGAATATAGTGGCGTTGTTATTCATATTTTCACACGCGATACAAGAGAATATTATAATCTCGACCGCATATGGGATGATGCCGCTAAAATAGATTTAGAAAATATATTAACTTCTGCCAGGGAGGAATAAAGTTGAAATATAATTATACCGAAATCGAGAAAAAATGGCAGGACAAATGGGATGAAAACCAAACCTTTGCCACAAAAAAAGATTATACTCTTCCTAAGTTTTATGGTTTAGTAGAGTTTCCTTATCCTTCGGGACAAGGTCTTCACGTAGGACACCCTCGTTCCTATACTGCTCTTGATATTGTAGCTCGTAAAAAGCGCTTAGAAGGTTTTAACGTGCTTTATCCTATGGGATGGGATGCTTTCGGTCTTCCTACCGAAAATTTCGCTATTAAGAACCATATTCACCCCGAAATTGTTACTAAAAACAATATTGCTAACTTCAAAAAGCAACTTAAAAGCCTTGGATTTTCTTTTGACTGGAGTGCCGAAGTTAATACTACCGACCCTTCTTACTATAAATGGACCCAATGGATTTTCTTAAAACTTTTCGAAAACGGTTTAGCCTATAAAAAGCAAATGCCCGTAAACTGGTGTACCTCTTGTAAGTGCGTACTCGCTAATGAAGAGGTTGTAAACGGCGTATGCGAACGTTGTTCCAGCGAAGTTCTTCGTAAAGAAAAAAGCCAATGGATGCTTAAAATTACCGATTATGCCGAAAAGCTTTTAGAAGGATTAGATACTGTTGATTTTATCGACCGCGTTAAAACTCAACAAAAGAACTGGATTGGCCGTTCTACCGGTACTCAAATTAAGTTTAAAACTACAACCGGCGATGTATTAGAGGTTTTCTCTACCCGTGCCGATACTTTGTTTGGCGCTACATATATGGTTATGTCGCCTGAACACCCATTACTCGAAACTTGGGCAGATAAAATTACTAATTTAGATGCCGTAAAAGAATATCAGGCTTCTGCCGCTAAAAAGTCTGATTTCGAACGTACCGAACTTGCAAAAGATAAAACCGGCGTTCGTTTAGATGGCGTTATGGCTATTAACCCTGTAAACGAAAAAGAAATTCCTATATTTATTTCTGACTATGTTCTTATTTCTTATGGTACAGGTGCTATTATGGCTGTTCCTGCTCACGATACTCGCGACTGGGAATTTGCTAAAAAGTTTAATCTTCCTATTATCGAAGTTGTAGCAGGCGGAAACCCCGAAGAAGAAGCCTTTACCGACTGCGCTACCGGTAATATGGTGAATTCCGGTTTCCTTAACGGAATGAGCGTTGAAGAGGCTAAAAAAGCTATTACTGATTGGCTTAGCGAACGTGAACTCGGCCAAGAAAAGGTAAACTATAAACTACGCGACTGGGTTTTCTCTCGTCAACGTTATTGGGGCGAGCCTATTCCTATAGTTCATTGTGATTGTTGTGGATATGTTCCTCTACCTGAAAGCGAACTTCCTTTACTTCTTCCTATGGTTGATTCTTACGAGCCTACCGACAACGGAGAATCTCCCTTAGCTAAAATGACCGACTGGATTAACACAACCTGTCCCAAGTGCGGCGGTAAGGCAGTACGCGAAACAGATACTATGCCTCAATGGGCTGGTTCTTCTTGGTACTTCCTACGTTATTGCGACCCGAAAAATGGTAAGGAACTTGCTTCTAAAGAAGCTCTTGAATACTGGCTATCTGTAGACTGGTATAACGGCGGTATGGAACATACCACCCTACATCTACTTTATAGCCGTTTCTGGCATAAATTCCTTTACGATATTGGCGTAGTACCTACCGCAGAACCTTATGCTAAACGTACCAGCCACGGTATGATTTTAGGCGAAAACGGCGAAAAAATGTCTAAATCTCGCGGCAACGTAGTAAACCCCGATGATATTATTCGCGACTATGGTGCCGACACTATGCGCCTTTATGAAATGTTTATTGGCGACTTTGAAAAGGCTGCTCCCTGGAAGTCTGACTCTATTAAGGGTTGTAAACGCTTCCTCGAACGCATTTGGGCGCTTGCTGACATTTTAGTAGAAGGGGACAACTATTCTAAAGAACTTGAACCTGCTATTCATAAGGCTATTAAAAAAGTTTCTGAAGATATTGAATCCCTTAAAATGAATACAGCCATCGCAACCCTTATGGCCCTTTTAAACGATATTTCTTCGCTTGGAAGAATCAATCGTGCTGAATTTGAAACACTTTTAGTACTTCTTAACCCCTTTGCTCCGCATATTACCGAAGAACTTTGGGAAAACTGTGGTTATAATGGAATGTTAAACCAAACCAAATGGCCCGTTTACGATGAAGCTAAATGTGTTGAAGCTTCGGTGGAAATTGTTGCTCAAATTAACGGTAAAATTAAAGCAAGACTAAACATCCCCGCAGATATGTCGGCAGAAGATGTAATTGCGCTTGTTAAAAAGGAAAATGCAATTATTGCAGAAATTAACGGAAAAACCGTTATTAAAGAGTTATATGTACCTAAAAAACTAGTAAATATTGTAGTAAAATAGTATATTTTGCGGAAGTTTAAATTTTTTTAAACTTCCG
>JAZODO010000009.1:0-5065 GCA_045597065.1 Acutalibacteraceae bacterium
CGGAAATAACGGCCGGGTCGGAAAGGAGTTGGCCGATTTCTTCAAAACGCATTTCTACCGCTTTTAGTTTATCAAACATATTACATTTCTCCGTTTGAAATAATTTTTTTAATATTTTTTTCTATTTTTACTCGGGGGGCCATTATTTCATGCCCACAGCCTGTGCAGCGAATTTTAAAATCCATTCCGATACGAAGAACCGAAAATTTATCGGCTCCGCAAGGATGTTTCTTTTTCATAAGCAAAATATCGCCTACTTTTACGTCCATTGGCATACCTCCCCAATATATATTATTTATTATTATACACTAATATATTGCTTTACGCAACATCTTCTTGAATGTTGGGGGTAAAAATGGTATTATAAGGGTAAGCAAAAACTTTATTGGAGGCTAGTATGAAAGTTTTACACACCGCCGACCTTCACATAGGCGCAGAGCAATCTTTTTTAGGCGCAGACGCTCAAAACCGCCAGTATGAAATTTTGGCAACCTTTAAAAATATTACCACGCTTTGCGAAAGCGAAGAGGTAGACGTTTGCCTTATTGCGGGCGACCTTTTCGACAGTAATGTTTCGGGCCAAAGTTTTGCCGATTCGGTTTTTAGATATATTGAAAACGCTAAAAACACGAAATTTTTCTACGTTGCGGGAAACCACGACCCACTCGATGCCTCCTCCCCTTTTATGCTTTCTAAATTGCCCGAAAATTTAACCGTTTTCGATACCGATTACCAAACAGTAATAGTAGAAGATTTAAACCTTAGAATTTGCGGTAGGTCGTTTGCCCATTCGGCTATGGAGTTTTGCGATATGCCGACAATGCCGCAAGACGAGTTTATAAATATTTTATTGCTTCACGGAGATTTAGGCGGTACCGGTGGGGTTTATAACCCGATTTCTACCGCATTTATAGGTGAATGTGGGGCCGATTACTTAGCGCTTGGCCACATTCATAAACGAAGCGAGGTTGAACGTTTCGGCAAAACAAGCTTTGCCTATTCGGGTTGCCCCGAAGGACAGGGCTTTGATGAGCTCGGCCTTAAAGGAGTTTATCTTGGAGAAATTACAAAGGAAAAGGTAGATTTAAGTTTTGTTCCCTGTTCTAACAGGCTTCACGTATTTAAAAAGTTCGACCTTTCGGCCGCCGGTAATACAGCCGAAGCCGAAAAGGTTATTTTAGAGGCGTTGGCGCAAGAATTCGGCGACGGTTTTAAACAAAACCTTTATAAAATTACCCTAAAAGGTCAACTTGATAACCCCGAAGTTATAAACGCGGCCGAACTTGCTATTCTACTTAAAGAAAAATTATATTTTGTAAAACTTAAGAACAAGATTAAACAAAAGGTCGATTTAGAACTTTTATCTAAAGAGAATTCGTTAAAGGGCATTTTTGTAAATAAAATGCTTTTAAAAATTAAAGAAGCCGAGGGCGAAACACAAAAACTTTTAGTAGACGCCCTTTATTTAGGACTAAACGCTTTTTCCGGGGAGGTGGCTTTTGATGAAGATTAACTGCATTGATATAGCAGGGTTCGGCAAATTTAAGAACTTCCATTTAGATTTGTCTGACGGAATGACGGTTATTTTCGGCCAAAACGAACAGGGCAAAACAACCATTATGGCCTTTATTCGTATGATGTTTTACGGAAATAGCGGAAAATCTTCTGATATAGAGAAAAACCCAAGAAAAAAATACCGCCCTTGGAACGGCGAAATTATGGCGGGAAGTATTACCTTTTCACACGGGGGAACCCTTTACAGATTAGAGCGTGAATTTAAAGCATCTAACTCGGCCGATAAAATTACCCTTTTAAACCTAGATACCGGAATGGCCGAAAGCCTTTCGGGAAGCGACGATATAGGGGCTAAATTTTTTGGTCTTACCGACGCCGCTTTTGAGCGTAGCGTATTTTTAGAAGACCGAAAAGCCCCCGTAAAAAACGAAGCCGCTAACGGAGAAATAAATTCGCGCCTTTCTAACATTTCTACAACCGGCGACGAAGATATTTCGTTCGAAAAAATTAGTTCTAAAATTTTAAAGGCTAAGGAAGCCTTGTTTTCTAAAAGCAAAAAAATAGGCCGTTATGATAAGGCGGTTTTAGAACTTGAAGAACTAAATAAAACCATTATTTCGGCTAAGGAAAAAGAAGAAAACGCTGATAAACTTAAAGAAATTATAGAGGCAAAAGAGGCCGAACTTAAAGCCCACAGTGCCGAAAATGCCCAACTTTTCGACGCTCTTAAAAAGGCCGACAAAATGAAAAAGCGTATTTTTGTTGAGCGTTTTTTAGATTGCGAAAAAGAGGTATCTGCCGCTAACGAAAAGTTAAGACTAAAAAGCGGCAATATTGCCGATATAAATTTCGTTTTAAAGGCAAAAGAACTTTTAGAAGGGGCAGAAAAGGCAAACGACCTTTTAAACACCGCTAAAGAGGCCGAAAAATCAGCAAAGGCCGAAGTAGATAAACTTACCGAACTTACCCTTAAAGCCGAAGAAGGTTTTAAAGATAACAACCTTAAAACCCTTTACGAAAAGCGCGACGAAATTGACCTTAAAATAGAGGAAAACCGCGCTAAAACCGAAGAGTTAAACCAAAAATTAAACTCTCTTTCTCCAACCAAAAAGCCTAATATTCCCCTTATAGTTTTAGGGGCTATAACCCTTATTGCGGGCGCAGTTTTATTTATACTTAAAATAGCAGCTCCCCTTGTTCCGCTTATTGTTTTAGGGGCAGGTTTACTAGTTTTAATTTTAGGTTTTATCTTTAAAATTAAAACTATGCCCGACGATAGTGAAATTAACTTCGCTATTTCGGAAAACGGTAAAAAACTTTCGGCTTTACTAGACCAAAAAGAAGGTTTAGGCGAACAAATTCACGCAATTTTAGTTAGCGAAAACGAAAACAAAATAGCGGCCGCAGCCGAAAAAGCATTACTCGAAAACAAAAAGGCCGAACATACTCAAAAAAGCCTAGCCCTTACCGCCGCAAAGACCGACTTTACCGAAAAATTTAATGCTTTATTAGAATTCGTAAGCAATCTTTCGGCAACAGAAAGCATAGAATCGGCCAAAGAGGTTATTTTAAGCGCCGAAGAAACTATTCGCTTTACCGAAGCGTTAGGCCAAAAACTTACCCTTCTTTCTGACCACGCTAATTGTAAAACAAAAAAGGAAGCGCTAGAAAAGTTAGAAGAAATGGAAAAATCGGGGGTTTCGGCCGCCGAAAACACACAAGAAATAGATACCCTTAAAGAAAGGTTCCAAGCCAAATCAGACCAGATTGGAAAAATTAGGTCGGAAATAGCGGCGCTAAAGGCCGAACTTAAATCTATTGCGCAATCTACCGAACCGGTTTCTACCCTTATTCGCAAACGCGAAGAATTAGAAAAAAACATTAACGAATATAAAAAATTCGGCGAGGTTGTTTTAGTTGCAACAGAAGTTTTAGAAGACGCTTTTAAAGACCTTAGAAAGAACTTTTCGGGCCCGTTACAACATAAAACATCGGCAATATTTAAAGGCCTTGTTGGCGATAAATATACCGACGTTTCTATTTCGAAGAACTTTGATTTGAACGTTTCTACAACCGAAGCTTTCGGAATTAAAGAATCGGCTTTTTTAAGTAGCGGAACCGAAGACCAACTTTATTTATCTTTGCGACTCGCAACGGCCGAACTTATAACCGAAAAGGGCGAAAATTTACCCATTTTTATGGACGACCCGCTTGCCGATTATGATGACAACAGAGCCGAAAACACCTTTGACTTTTTAAAGGAATACGCTCTTTCGCGCCAACTTATAATGTTTACCTGCCACAAGAATTTTGCCGATATGGCAGAAAAGCGCGAAATTAAAATTACTAATTTATAGAGGTGTTTTATGATTACTAAAAAGCCTTTTGGAACAACAAATAAAGGCCAGTCTGTTACGCTTTATACGGTAGATAACGGGAAGGCTCGTATTTCGTTTATGGATTTTGGTGCAAACCTTGTTGAGTTTAGCGTTAAAAATAATATCGGAGAATATGTTGATATTGTTTTAGGGTATGATAGCGCAAACGGTTATGATAACGACCGCGGAACCTATTTTGGCGCTACCGTTGGCCGCTTTGCAAACCGCATTGAAGGCGGAAAATTTACCCTTGGCGGCAAAGAATATTCTCTACCAATTAACAATAACGGTAAGCACTGTTTACACGGTGGGTTCGATGGTTTTTCCTTTAGAATGTACGATATTACTACCGAAAATGATAGCATTTCGGCTTCTATTCTTTCGCCCGACGGAGAAGAAGGGTTCCCCGGAAATATGAAATTTACCGTTAAATATACCCTTATAGATACTGCGGTAGAAATTGAATATTTTGCCGAAAGCGATAAGGACACAGTTTGCGGTTTTACTAACCATTCCTACTTTAATCTAAACGGAGCTACAAGCGGAACCACTGTTTTAAATCATACACTTCAAATCGACGCCGACGGCTACTGCCTTGTAGATGATGACGCACTTCCAACCGGCGTTATAGCCCCGGTAGACGGTACGCCTTTTGATTTTAGAGAACCTAAACTTTTAAAGGACGTTTTAGGTAGCGATAATCCCCTGCTTAAACCTACCGCAACCGGAATAGACAACAATATGATTCTATGGAACACAAAGCGCGACCTTACCCACGCGGCTACCCTTTATAACCCGAATAACGGAATTGAAATTGAGTGTTTAACAGATTTACCGGGGCTTCAAATTTATACCGGAACATTTTTAGATACCTTTGGTAAAAAGGGCACAAAACACGGCAAGTTTTCGGCAATATGTCTTGAAACACAAGGGTTCCCAAACGCGCCTAAATACCGCTATTTCCCAAGCGCAGTTTTAAGAGCGAACGAAAAATTTTATAGCAAAACCGTTTATAAAGCCCGCGTAAAATAAAAGAAACCCCCTCGAACGCTCACGCCCCGTAGGGCAGTATTTGTTTCTCGAATAAAATTTCCCATATTGTTGCCAAAAGCCTCGAAAGGCGACAGCCTTTCTGCGTTTTATGGCTTAAATACAGAAAATTTTATTATTCT
>JAZODO010000010.1:0-2288 GCA_045597065.1 Acutalibacteraceae bacterium
ACGAAGAAGGCCTTCTTCGTAGCCTTGGCGCACGCCTTGGTTTATTGCATCTTCAAAGGAACCGCCAACAATATGTACGTCTTGTCCTACTTCGGCAAAAACTACCGCCATGCCTGTATCTTGGCAAATGGGAAGGTTTAAATCTTCGGCCTTTTCTATGTTGCGCTTAATATCTTTTAAAAGAGATTTCGCCAGCGCTTGACTTTCACAACCTGCTGCACAGTCAATTTTAGAGACTATATCGCAAGGTAAGTTTTTATTAGCATTGATGCAAAGTTTTGATACCGCTTCGATTATAGCTTTAGTAGTTATTTCTCGCATTTTACGCCTTCCTTTACATAACAAAAAGGCGGAGTTCGTTTTAAGAAATCCGCCAACAAGATTATTTCATTCCGCCAGAGCGACGGTTACGCTTTGCATCGGGGTTTTTACGTTTAAGATCAGAAAACTTTTCATCGCTTGTGGCCTTAAATTTGCTCATCATATCTTCAAACGAGGTAGATTCGCTCTTTTTTGCAGTCCAAACATAAGAACCGTCGGGAGCAGGAGCCGGAGGTTTAGGGGCATAGGGCTTTCTTTCACTACGCGCAGGGCGCGAAGATTCTGCCTTAGGTTCCTGAGCGCGTTTAATACTAAGGCTTATTTTGCCGTCGTCGGAAATGGTTAAAACTTTAAGCTTAACCTCATCGCCTTCTTTAACAAAATCACGAATTTGACTAACATAGGTTTGCGCTATTTCGGAAATATGTACCATTCCCGATTTGCCTTCGCCTAAATCGACAAAAACGCCGTAGTCTTTTACCGCAGTAATTTTTCCTTCAACAATATCGCCAACTGTGAGTTGCATGTGCCTTTTGTTTCCTCCTCAAGATGTTCAAACCGATGGTATTAGCCGCAAATTAACCTTAGGAAACGTCAACAAAAACAACTTCGTTGGGGAAGCAATAGCCAAGACGTTCTCTGGCATATCGTTCAACAAGTTCTTCGGGAGTGCTGTTTTCAAGCAAGTTTGTTTTCTCCTCGATTCGGGAGTCGGTTTCTTTGATTTCAGTTTTAAGGGCTTCCAGGGTTGCTTTACTATCTGCCAATTCTCCTAAAAGAGAACTAATAGATATAAGCATATACGCACAGAACGCAATTATAAGAAGACGAAGAAGAACACTTCTATTTCTTTTTTTAGCAGACAAAATCTTCACGCTTCCTTTCTTTTTTCGCTCTGTGCGTAGTTTTCTTTAGTATACACTACATCCTTTGGTTTTTTCAACCTTTTTTTGTGAAAAAATGAATATTTTTGCGCAAGAATGTGAAAAAATTCGCAAATTTTTAAATAGGCTGAAATTAAAGGATTTAAAATCAACTTTTTAGAGAGTTTTAAAACGGATTTTATTATTTTAAACAACAACGCTAATACAAAGCCAAAAACCTTAGATATGCTTTTTTTGCATAGAATAAAACCTATTACTTGACCTGTTAAAACATAGCCCCTTACTTCCCCACCCGTTTGGGAAAGAAAGAAACAAAAATCAAAAAGACCAAAAGCTATAAATATTAAAATGTCAAAAATGAAAACTGTTGCCTTGTTGAGATTTAATCTTACACGAAGCGCGGTATAAAAATCGAAAACTAAACAAAATGCTGAGCCCGTAAACAAACTTAAAATTAGGGTATATACCTGACCCGAATAATCCAGTTCCCACATATTACTTTAAAATTCGCTTTAAAAAGCCTTGGTTTCTTTCATCGCCCGAATAAACAAGCGCAAAGATATTGCCCTGCATTGAAAGTTCGCCGCTGGATTTGCTGAACCCAATTATATTAAGATTTTCGCCTTTTATTGTTAAGGTGCCTTTTGCTGTTATTAAAACAACCGTTTCTTCATCGCACCCTTTTACTTCGCTAACGCCCGAAATATTAACCTTTTTACATTGTTCAATTATAACGTTATGAACAGAAATATTTTTATCTTCTGACATAAAAACACCACCGATAAATTATATAACTTTCGGCGGTGTTTTATTACTGTTCAATAATTTTATAAAGCAAGGCAGCATCGTCTTTACGGACAACCTCGCTAACATTTAAAACCTCGGCTTTAACGGTTCGACTACCAAAGGTTATTTCGAGTATGTCGCCAACCTTAACGTCATAAGAGGCTTTAACCTGCCTCCCGTTCACAGAAACTCGGCCTGCATCGCAAGCTTCGTTTGCAACGGTGCGGCGTTTAATAATTCTTGAAACTTTTAAAAATTTATCGAGTCGCATTTTTAAACCTTTCTAACAAAAGAACA
>JAZODO010000011.1:0-6925 GCA_045597065.1 Acutalibacteraceae bacterium
TTCTTATACTTCAACCGCGGCCGACATTAAGGCGGTAGGGCTCGACAACCCGGAATTTTCTGTTACAATGAAGGTAGGAGATATAGAAACAGGCTTTATTGCATCATTACAACCTGACGGTTACTATGCCGTATATTTTGAAGGCAACAAAACTATCATGAAGGTAGACCCAACCGCCTTTGTTGCAGGTGCTTATGAAAGCAAAGACCTCTTTAACGACCTTTTGTTTATTGAAAACATTACCGGTGCTGCGAGCGTCGAGGTTCAGTCGGGCGAAGAGGCTATAAAGTTCGACATTTCTACCTCCTTTAACGAAACCTCTAACCGCGACGAAATTAGCGGTGTTAAGGTAAACGGAAAGGCCTTAGAAACCCTTAATTTCCAAAACTATTATTCTCATATAATTTCTATTAAGGCCCAATCTTATGCCGAATATAATATTCAGGGCATGAAACCCTCAACCGTTTTAACCGTTAACCATAATAATGGCGCTGCGCCTACCGTAATTAAGTATTACGATGTTGGAACCGCTCGATTCCAAGTAGTAGTAAACGGTGTTAAAATGGGCGTAATTACCTCGGCCGACCATTCTCGTATATTTAAATATGCTAAAAACGTTGCCGAAGGAAAAACCTATAACGCTAGGTAATTTTAAATAGCACAACGAAGGTGCTCGTCTTTTAAAGATGAGCACCTTTTCGTTTTTGATAAAGGAGAAATTTATGAAAACCTCAAGCATTAAAAACCTTAAAAGACTAACCGCTTCGGCCTTGTTTTTGGCTCTGGCTTTGGTGTTGCCGTTTTTAACCGGTCAAATTCCCGAAATCGGCGGAATGCTTTGCCCAATGCATATTCCCGTTCTTCTTTGCGGAATGGTTTGCGGCCCTGTTTGGGGCGGTGCGGTAGGCTTTATAGCCCCCCTTCTTCGCTACGCGATTTTCGGTATGCCCCCGGTTTACCCAACCGGTATTTCAATGGCCTTCGAACTTTTAACCTATGGTGTTGTTGCCGGCCTTATGGTAATGCTTCTTCCTAAAAAGGTACCCTTTTTATATGTGTCGCTCGTAACCGCTATGGTTTCGGGTAGAATAGTTTGGGCCCTTGTTCGCACCTTTATTACAATTTTTGGCGGCGCGCCCTTTACATTTGCAATTTTTGTTGCCGACGGATTTGTAAACGCTGTTCCCGGAATTGTTGTTCAGTTAGTAATTATTCCCCCTATTGTTTTTGCCCTTAAAAAAGCAAAACTTACTTTTAATTAAACTTGTAAAAGAAAACTAAATATGTTAAAATAAAAGTGTAAATTATGTTAGAGTAGAAAAACAGTGCGTTTAAGTGCCGTTTGGACGGGGAGTTGCCAAACGGACGAACGAATTTTTCGGCGGTCTGTTTTTCGCATCCCGCTAACCGGTTAGGCTTTGGTAAAACCTCGTCCTCTCTGAGTTATTAGTGGGGAGGAGGTTTTTATTTGACTAAAAAACAAAAATTTATTATTAAAATGGCCGTTACGGCTATGCTTATTGCGGTTGCAACAATATTAAACCGCGTTGGCGCAATAACAACGCCCGACCTTAAAATAGGCTTTTCATTTATACCTATAATGGTTTGCGGTATGATGTTCGGGCCTGTTTGGGGCGGCCTTTGCGGCGGCCTTGCCGACCTTTTGGCGGCTATTTTAATGCCTATTGGAATACCCCATTTAGGAATAACCTTTACCGCCTTTTTATCGGGCGTAATTTACGGGATTTTAGGCGTAGTTTTTAGTAAAATTAAAAACCCCTTTGCCTTTTCGGCTGTCGCGGCGGCTTTCGTCGTTTTAGAAAAACTGCTTTGCACCTTAGCCCTAAACTCTCTTTGGATTTCTCAACTGTCGGGCGCGCCCTACCTTTCTCAAATGGCGGTTCGAATTCCCCAAGCGGCAATCCTTTCAGTACCCGAAATTGTTTTGGCTATACTTGTTAAACTTTTTGTTTTACCAAAAATTGAAAAATTTATGAAATGAGGCTTTGTTTTGGAAAACGCTGCAATACAAGATAAAACGGTTTACTTTACCCGACCTGAAGTTTGCCCCGAAAAACAAGCGGTTTGTTTTAATCTTTTAGAAGAACTGGGTATTCCTTTCGGCCGCGTTGCTCACGAGTCTATCGGAAGTATCGAAGGTTGTATCGAAATAGGAAACCTTCTTGGCGCGCCTATCGTTAAAAACCTTTTTCTTTGTAACGCCCAAAAAACCGATTTTTATCTACTCATAATGCCGGGCGAAAAACCCTTTAAAACAAAACTGCTGTCGCCCCAACTCGGTTGTTCGCGCCTTTCCTTTGCCGCCCCCGAATTTATGGAAAGCCTTATAAATTGCACCCCCGGTTCGGCTTCGGTATTGGGCCTTATTTTCGATAAGGGTTTAAAGGTTCGCCTTTTAATAGATAAAGATATTTTAAAGTTAGAATATATCGGTTGCCACCCTTGCGACAACAGCGCAAGCCTAAAACTTAAAACTACCGATATACTGGAAAAACTTTTACCTCAAACCCACCATACCCCAACCTTTGTAGAACTGTAAAAGGCGGAGATAAAATGAAACTTACCGAACAAAAACTAAATTCCGAAAAACTTTATAGCGGTAGAATAATAAATTTATTTAACGATAAAATTCTTCTCCCAAACGGAAATACTGCTTTTAGGGAATACGTTAAACACCCCGGCGGAATTTGTGTTGTACCCATAACCGAAAAGGGCGAGGTGCTTCTGGTTCGCCAATATCGCTACCCTTATGGGGAAGAAATTATAGAAATTCCCGCCGGTAAAAGAGATAGCGGCGAAGAGCCGTTAGAGGGCGGTAAAAGGGAACTTAAAGAAGAACTTGGCGTAGAGGCCGAAAACTTTATCTTTTTAGGCGAATTTTACCCAACCCCCGGTTATACCGACGAAAGGCTTTATATGTTCGCCGCAACAGGCCTTACCTTTGGCGAGCCTAGCCCTGACCAAGATGAGTTCGTTGCCCCCGAAAAATATAGTTTAGATATTTTGGTAGAAAAAATTATAAATGGCGAAATTAAAGACGGTAAAACCCAAGCGGCGGTTTTAAAGGTAAAATATTTATCAGATAAAGGTTTAATTAAATTATAAAAAGAAAAGGCAGGGAAATCTCCCTGCCTTTTCTTTTAGAAAGAGGAATTATTAAAAATGAAAAACAACGAAACAAATTAAACGCGGTCGGAACCGTAATCTTTTAAAGGGGAAAAACATTCGCGGATTTTGCGCTTTATAAATAGGAAAGCCTTCTTTTCAGCGAGGGCAAACCTTTCTTCAAAAAATAGGCCGTAAATAATAAAACCCGTAACTAAAAGTTCAAAAGCTGTTTGTAAAATAAAACGAAATTCCATAATTTCCTCCTACCGAACATTTGTTCTTTTTCTAAATTCATTATAACGAAAAGGTTAAAATTTGTCAAGGACTTTTTTAAATTCTTTTTGTTACAACCTAATTATATGCCTCTGGGTGTCCTAAAATACGGACTTTTCTTATAAAAATGAAAAAATACTTGATTTTTTCTGCTGTTTCGGTTATACTACGAGTGTAAGATAAGACTTAAAAGGAGAGTGGGCAACGCCCGCTCTTCGTTTTTTGTCAGAACTTTTTTGTGAGAGGAAGATAAATTTGGCGCCAAATGTTGCTCAAAAGGTATTTTCCCTTATCGAAGAAACGGTAAAAGCTCAAAACGTAAACCTTTGGGACGTTCGCTTTGTTAAAGAGGGCGCTACCTGGTATTTAAGGGTTATTATCGATTCCGATAACGGAATTTCTATCGACGATTGTACTAACGTACACCACGCTATCGACCCTATTCTGGACGAAGCCGACCCTATCGACAAATCTTATTATTTAGAGGTTTGTTCCCCAGGATTAGAAAGGGAACTTACCCGTAACGAGCATTTTGAAAAAATGCTAGGTAGTGCTATAAAGTTAAAACTTTATAAAGCGGTAAACGGTGTTAAAGAACTTGCGGGCGAACTTGTTTCAAACGAAAAAGATACCATAACCGTTAAAATTAACGAAGAAACCACCGAGTTTAATAAAACAGACCTTTCCTTTGTTAAGCTCGATGATATAAACTTTTAAACAATTTTCATCTATATATATCGGAGGTATAAAGGAAAATGGCTAAAACAAAAAAATCTACAAAAAATCAAAGTAAGGAATTTTTCGAAGCGCTACGCTTTATGGAAGCCGAAAAAGGCATCCCTGCGGAATATATTGCCGAAAAAATTTCTGCCGCAATCATCGTAGCTCTTCGTAAAGACTACGGAACTACCGAAAACATTAACTGCACTATCGACTGCGAAAACGAAATCTTTAAGGTAACCCTTCGTAAAGATATCGTAGACGAGGTTGAAGACCCAAGAGTTCAAATTCTTCGCGACGAAGCAAAGGCTCAATATAAGGCTAAGGCTAGCGCAGAATTTGTAGAAATCGAAATGGACACCCGCCAATTCGGAAGAATTGTTGCTACTACCGCAAAACATGTAATTCGCCAAGGCATTCGCGACGTTGAACGCAGCCAAACCCTTTCCGAATTCCAATCTCATAACCGCGAACTTTTAACCGCCGTTATTCAGCGTATCGACCCTAAAACAGGCAACGCTGCCGTAACTATCGGTAAAAGTGAAGCAACCCTACCTAAACTTGAACAGGTTCCCGGCGAAGAACTCCGCGAAGGCGACCATGTTAAGGTTTACGTTGTAGACGTTAAAGAAACCGAAAAAGGCCCCAAGGTAATGCTTTCTCGTACCCATCCGGGCCTTGTTAAACGCCTTTTCGAAACCGAAGTTCCTGAAATTTTCGACGGAACTATCGAAATTAAAAGCGTTTCTCGTCAAGCAGGTTCTCGTACTAAACTTGCCGTTTGGTCGGCTAATACCGAAATCGACCCGGTTGGCGCTTGTATTGGCCCCCGCGGCGCTCGTGTAAATACTATTGTAGAAGAACTTGCAGGAGAAAAAATCGATATCGTAAAATATTCCGAAGACCCTGTTGCATTTATTAGCGAAGCGCTTTCGCCCTCTAAGGTTGTTTCGGTTGAAATCATTAGCGAAGACCCAAAAGCCGCAAAGGTAACCGTTCCCGATTCTCAGCTTTCCCTTGCTATCGGTAACAAGGGTCAAAACGTTCGCCTTGCCGCTAAACTTACCGGTTGGAAAATCGACATCCGCCCCGAAAGCGGTTTCTACGGCGAAGAAGAATAATTCTTTTTAAAACGGGAGATAAAAATGCAGACCAAAAAAATTCCTATGCGCCAATGCGGCGGTTGTGGAGAAATGAAGTCTAAAAGGGAACTCGTAAGGGTTGTAAAAACCCCCGAAGGCGAAATAGTTTTAGACCTTTCGGGCCGTAAAAACGGTCGCGGCTCCTATATCTGTAAAGATGCAAACTGCTATGCACTCGCGCTAAAACGAAAAAGTTTCGAACGCGCATTCGGCCAAAAAATCCCCGAAGAAGTATCGGAAAACATATTAAAGGAGTTAAGTCTTGAAAACTGATTCTATACTTTCTCTTTTGGGCTTTGCTTCAAAGGCGGGTAAACTGTCTTTTGGAAGCCACGCTACCGAATTTTCGGTTAGCTCTAAAAGGGCAAAAATTGTTCTTTTAGCCGAAGATATTTCGGAAAAAAGCGTAAAAGAATTTAGGTTTAAAGCCGAAAAAGTAAACATTCCCGTTGCCGTACTATCGGGCATTAGCACAAACACCCTTTCGAAAAGGGTTGGTAAAAATTGCGGAATTATTTCTGTAAATGACCAAGGCTTTGCTAGTGCCATACTCAAAAACATTAAGGAGGAAACACGCTATGATGGAGAAATATAAAATCAACACAGCTGCGGCTGATTTCAAAGTAAGCGTTAAAGATATTGCCGCTATTATTAAGGAATATACAGGGGCAGAGAAAAAGTCGGGCTCTTCGTTAACCCCCGAAGAAACCAACGTTGTTTTTGCCGCTTTAACCCTTAAAAACGAGGTTAAAAATTTTAACGACTATTTTGCTACCGGTAAAACCGCTCGCGAACAACAAGAAAAAGAAAAACAAGCTAAAAAAGACCAAAACCTTGCCGCTCAAATGGCAATTTTAGAACAACTTAAAGCCGCTCAAGAAGCAGAAATGGCTGCAAAGCGTAAGGAAAAAGAGGCCAAAGAAGCCCCCAAAACCGAAACCGCTAAACCTGCTGCAAAACCTGCTGCTAAAGCACCCGAAAAGGCTGAACCTAAAAAGGCAGAACCCAAACAGGCTAAGCCCGAAGTTAAAGAACACAAACCTTCCGACCCGAAACCCTTCGAGGCTCGTAAAAAGGAAGACCGCCCCGCTGGCGCCGCTCCTAACCGTGGCCCCGCCGAGCGCAGAACGGTTGATACTCGTTTCTCTAACGTTGATATGGAAAAATACAACGAAAAGTACGAGAATATTGCTCCCGCTAACTCTATGAGAGACGATTCTCAAAGAAAGCAAAAAATCAACCAAAAATCTCAAAACTACCGCCGCCAAGAAAAATCTAAAAAGGAAATTGAGGCCGAAAAAATGCGTAAGATTCAACTCGAACGCATTAAAAAGACTCCTATTACCGTTACCGTTGGCGACGAAATTACTGTTGGCGCGCTTGCTGCCGCATTAAAGAAAACTGCTGCCGAAGTTATTAAAGAACTTATGAAACTCGGTATGCTCGCCTCTGTAAACCAAGTTATCGACTACGACACCGCCGAAATCGTTGTTACCGAAATGGGCGCTAAAATCGAACGTGCCGTTGTTGTTACTATCGAAGAACAAATTATGGACGAAACCCCCGACACCGAAGAAAATCTTCTCCCCAGAAGCCCGGTTGTCGTTGTTATGGGCAACGTTGACCATGGTAAAACCTCCCTTCTCGACGCTATTCGTAAT
>JAZODO010000012.1:0-2194 GCA_045597065.1 Acutalibacteraceae bacterium
GAAAGTTTATTTTTTTCCTTTGCCATAATAACTCCTAATTAAATTCATGTTGAGAGCGAATTTTACTGTAAAATTTACTGTTTAAAATTGCTTCAAAAGTGTCTTTGCTTATGTGAAAAAAGTTAAGCGCTTTAAAAACAAAATACTTTTTCTGGGCCATTTTATATACAATGGGTAGTTCGTCTTTAAACGTTTCCATAATTTCTTTTGCTAGGAGGCGGCCTTTTGACTTGTTTGGCTCAACCAAACAAGCCGTAGTAAGGTAGCTAAGTAAAAGTTCTTGGGCTTTTGTGCAATAATACTTTTTAGCCGATTCGCTAAAAGAACTTAAACTATCAAATTCTTTTATAAGCCTACGGAGTACCGTTTCGGTGTGAGAAATTCTTTTAAGTTGATTTTCTTTAGAAACGCTTTGGGTAACGTCGCCAATACGGTAGTTGTAAATAAATAAATCAATCGGCGTAACGCTTTTAGCAAAGCAACAAGGAATTGTTGCAAACTCATAGTCTTCGTAAAAAACATGCTGTGAAAGGGAAATGCAGTTTTCCTTATAAAACTTTGTATTATAGGTTATTCCGTGAAAGGTAAGGCTTCGGTTAAAGTTGTCCCACTCGGCCATAATTTCATCAAAATTATACGGAACTTCAAATTCTTTGGGGTAACTTTTCCAAAGCTTTATTTCTCCGTTTGAAATATCGTTTGTGTAGTGGTGTGTTAAAACAACGTCGCTATCTAACTTTTCAAGTTTATTTATAAAGGTTTCTAAATTTTCTGTAGAAACCCAATCGTCTGCATCAATAACCTTTAAATACTTACCCTCAGCTGCGGCACATCCGGTATTAAGAGCGCCGCCGTGGCCTTTGTTTTCTTGAGAAATAAGTTTAATGTTAGTGTGTTTATCGGTGTATTTTCTAGCTACATCAATTGTATTATCGGTAGAACCGTCGTTTACAATAATAAGTTCAATTTTTTCAAAACAAGGAGCATCTAAAAATGAGGTTATACATTTATCAATTACTTTTTCGCAATTATATGCAGGAACTATAACCGATAAAACCTTCATATCTACTATGTCCTTTCTTTTTGTTTTGCAATCTTGTTTTTTCTAATTCCCTTTAGGGTAGAGCCTAAAGCCTTAAAAAACGAAATATCGTTTTTATATAGTTTATACTTAAATATTGCGTAATAAACGGCATAAAGGGTTGAAATAACAGGGCCTAAAATATACCTTGTGGTTGTTCCGCGATTTTCGAAAAATTCTTCGCTAAAACCTTTAAACCAAGTAGACTGCGTTTGAGCAACGCTTGCAATAACTTCGGGTACGTAATAAATTTTAAGCCCGTTTCTTTGGCAATCAAGTAGAAACTTTAATTCTTCTTCTGCGCCGTTTCCGCTACCTGCGCCAAGAAATAGGTCGAACCTAACGCCGGTTTTTAAAAGACTTTCTCTTTTAAATGAAATTTGCCAAGAACTAACCTTCATAGTTTTCGGGAATTTAAGCCTTATAACCTTATCTTTAAAAGAAGGGGAGCGGTTAGCCATTTTAAAAATAATAACGTCGGCCAAAGGTAGGTTTTTATAAGCGTTTATAATCTTGTTATCATAATCGTCTACAAACACTTCGTCGTCATCACACAAAAGGCAAACGTCAGCGTTCGATTTTTCTATAGCTTCGTTTCGGCTTTTGGTAAGACCGCGGTCGGTAGTTGAAAAAAACTTAACCGTTCCGTTTTCGGTTTTATATTCGGTAAAGTCGTTTTTATCACATTGGTTAATTACTACTGCGTCGCCCGTAATTTTAGAGGAATGAATTAAAGAATCATCGGTTTGATGCATACAAGATAAAAGTATATCAAGTTTCATTTTTATTAGCCCCCAAACCAATGTTTATGAGTTTTTAAAGTTATAAAATTATAAACTGTAAACACTTATTTTATACGATGTAATTATATCATACTAAGTATATATTTGCAACTAGTTGTTAAAAAGCAAACCACCCCACCAGGGAGTTGTGGTTAGGGACAAACCGCCTAAAAAAGCAAATTTTTGCGGGCTAATGTGTTAAAAAGACACGGTATGCGTTAGCATTACCGTGTCTTTTCGTCTTTTATTCCACTAAAAATTTATCTTTTTTAGGTGTATACAGTTTTGTAACCGATTTCGTCCCTAATCGCAACTTCCTAATTTGGCGGCT
>JAZODO010000013.1:0-1636 GCA_045597065.1 Acutalibacteraceae bacterium
CAAGTTTAAAACGAATTGGCAATACGCTAAAAACGCTATCTTTAAATTTTTCAAAATCTTTTGCAATATAACAAGAAGCTATTATCGTTACAACCGCACTAGTAAAAAACATTGGAGTAGATTTAGCCATTCTTGTCGCAAAATTTGAAACGTATGAAGTAACAGTATCTACTAACCCGTTAAAAATATCTGCTATTTTGTTAGTAATGTCTGGTGGTAGTTTTTCAAATAAAGATACAAGTCTGGTTGAGTAATAGTTCAAAAAATCTGCAAATTGCTCTATCACGCCGCTTTTATTGCTTATAAAACCGGAAAAATATTTTCCTGTAAAATAAAAGCCTAAAACTATAAACGATGTAATTAAGATATAAAATAAGATTACTAAAAATAATGCGCAATACCCTTTTTTGATTTTAATTTTATTTGAAATAATCGTTGCCGGCTTTTGAACGGCAATAGTAATAAAAAGCCCGATTAAAAAAGGAAAAAGATAAACAAGCAAAAAACGAAATACAAAGTATATTATTACGGCGCAAACGGCATAAAATAATACGTTTATAAGAAAATTTATCTTATTAGATTTTGTCACAATTTGACCCTTTCTAACAAAAAATATTACTAAATGTGAAGTTCAATTAAGCAAAATGCCAATATTTATATTTTACGCAAAAATATGTTGATATATGCGGCTAAAGTATGGTATATTGTATTGGTAATAAAAACAAGTGTATGTGTGAGGTGAACAGTTTGGAAAAGAAAACCTTTTATATGGTTGAATCAACAGCTCTTCCCGAAGTTTTTAAAAAGGTTATACTTGCAAAAGAACTAATTGAAAACGGAACCGCTAAAAACACAAGTACAGCCATTAAAATGGCCGACCTTTCGAGAAGTGCTTTCTATAAATATAAAGACTCTGTTTATAAATCTAAGCACACCGACCCCGAAAAGGTTGAAATTCAAGCAGTTTTGATTGACCGAGCCGGTATTCTTTCGGCCGTTAGTAATGTTCTGTTCCAAAATGACGCTAACATCATTACCGTTAATCAAACAGAGCCTAAAAGCGGACTTGCAACCGTTTCTTTTGTAATTGGTATTGATAGGCTTAAAAAGCCACTTGAAAGTCTTGTTAAAAATATTGAAAATCTTGACGGTGTTATTTCCGTTAACACTCTATAAGGAGGAAACTAAATGATAAATGTTGCTATTATGGGACACGGTGTCGTAGGCTCCGGAGTTGCAGAAATTCTTCATAATCATACTGAAAGAATAAAAGCTAAAGCCAAAGAACAAATTAATGTTAAATACGTTCTCGACCTACGTGATTTTGAAGGACTTCCCTATTCTGATAAATTTACCAAAAACTTTAATGATATATTAAACGACCCCGAAGTAAAAATTGTTGTAGAAGTTATGGGCGGCTGCACTTTTGCTTATGACTATGTAAAAGCTTGTCTGCTTGCAGGTAAAAGCGTTTGTACCTCTAATAAGGAACTCGTAGCAGAAAAAGGAGCCGAACTTTTAAATATTGCTCTAGAAAAGAATGTAAATTTCCTTTTCGAAGCGAGTGTTGGTGGCGGCATACCCGTTCTACGTCCAATGGCTCAATGTCTTACTGCTAATGAAATTACCGAAGTTA
>JAZODO010000014.1:0-3548 GCA_045597065.1 Acutalibacteraceae bacterium
AACAAAAAGAGACAGTCTGTGCAGACTGTCTCTTTTTTTGGTACCCGAACGAATTATACAAAACTTGTTTCATTTTGTATAATTGGCACAATTAGATTTTACCACTCTCCTAATAAAATGTCAAGAAAAAATCGCAACTAAAATTAGTTGCGATTTTACACCGGTAAGGTCAAATATTGGAATCATTTCTTTCGTTGCACTCATTCTATCTTGAATATAAACATCTGAAAAAGATTTACTAAAACAATGTTCTAAAACTTTATTATATTCTCGCGCAGTAATCTTTCGATTTAATTCTTTATATTCTGACGCCTTATACATAGGTACATATTGAGACATAAGTGAAAAAATGACTTCTGGAGTGTTTTCAGAAAGCCAGTCAATTATACTAATAGCATCGTTGGTTGAACTAGGTAAAATTAAATGGCGAACAATTACTCCGCTTTGTAAAACTCCCCTATCATTATACTTTGGGAGTCCTTTTAATTTAACTGCTTCTTTAATAGCATTAGATGCAACATTAAAATAATCAGCACATTTAGAGTATTTTAATGCTTTTTCATTAGAAAAATACTTTAAATCAAATAAATAAACGTCGAATAGGTCTTTTTGTATGTTTTCAAGCAGGTCATATCCGCTAGAATTGTAAACAATCGGAATTTTAGGCCTATATTCGTTTAAAACCTCTTTTAAAGCATTAAAATAATGACTGGGGGTTACAAAATTTATATTATTAGCGCCCTCTGCTTCAAGATTTTTCATAATTTCTATTAGTTTTTGAGGACTTATTTCTTTTCCAAACCCATTATGGCTAATATCAAAGTTTTGGCACATTACGCATTTTAGCGAACAACCGCTAAAAAATATTGTACCTGAGCCGTTTTCGCCCGATATACAAGGTTCTTCGCCAAAATGAAGCCCCGCTCTTGCAACCTTTAAATTAGAGCCAACGCCACAAATACCAACACGGTCTTCCCTATTTATATTACATTTTCTCGGACAGTTGTTGCACACTGACATTTTTGCCCTCGTTTTCACTTATTATAGGAAGAATTCTTCGTTTTGTAACCAGTTTATCGTAGGTTTGTTTAAAAGAAACCATAGCTCTATATTTAACATTACATTCTGAACAATAACATTCGCTACGCAGCCAATTATTCTTATATTTCCACTTGCTTTGGCGTTTTACGGGCTTTTTACATTGGGGACATGTAAATTTAAGCATACTTTTATTTATGCGCTCATCACTAATTGAAGAAATATAATAAGCTCTAAAGAATAAGCGTTCATAAAAAGTTGGATTAGCAGCATCTTTAATAAGTTTATTAAAACGTTCTTCATTAAAGGTCTTCTTAAGCATTAAACCACATAAATAAGAATCATCTCTGGCGTTGTGTAGTTCGAACCCTTCTGTAGATACACCGACCATACTAGCAGCATTCGCAAGCGAAATTTGGTTAGTAATAGGATGCCCCATTAACTTTAATTCACCTTGAATATAAGACTGAAGGTCTAAATAACCGAAAATATTAAATTTAACAGAATTATCTAAGAATAGCCTTGTGTTTTCGACAATAGCGTATAGGTCGGAAGTGCTCCAGGTCATTGTAACCGTTCCTTCCCCTGCCCACTTATTGTAAAGTAAAACTGCTTCTCTAAAACCAATTCCTGCATTCATGCGTTCGTTGGTAATTCCGGTTAAAGAAATTACTCTGTTGCTAAGTTTCTTAACTATTTTCGACTTTATGTAAACCTGAAAAGTATCTACAATATCAAAATTTTCGTTAACCTTTACAGCGCCTATTTGAATAATTTCGTTAATAAAACGGCCTTGCGGTTTATAGTATGCGCTGTTCCATTCTAAATCAAGAATAATATAGTTCATTATCTGTTTCTAGCCTCAAATTTCATTCTCTGTTCTTTGTCGAGTATGCGTTTTCTAAGACGAGTAGATTTAGGGGTAATTTCAACAAGTTCATCATTTTTAATGAATTCTAAACATTGTTCAAGCGATAATACACTATGAGGAATAAGTTTAAGAGCATCATCAGAACCTGCGGCGCGCATATTTGTAGCTTGTTTCTTTTTACAAACATTGCAAACGAGGTCTTCATTTTTGGGGCTTTCGCCAACAATCATACCTTCATAAACCTCTACACCGGGACCTATAAACAATCTTCCGCGGCTTTGGGTATTAAATAAGCCATATCCGGTACTTTCGCCGGTTTCGTGAACAATAATTGAACCGGTATTTCGTTGCTCAATATCGCCCTTATATTCCTGATAGCTGTCGAATACGTGGCTCATAATTCCGTTACCGTTAGTATCGGTTAAGAACTGAGAACGATAACCCATTAACCCCCTAGCCGGAATTAAAAATTCAAGATGCGACATACCTCCGTCGCGAGTTCCCATATTCTTGATTTCCGCCTTACGGCTACCAAGGCGTTCCATAACGGCACCAACATATTCCTGAGGAACTTCTATCATCAAAAGTTCAATAGGTTCGTAGAGTTTACCGTCGATTTCCTTATAAATAACCTCCGGAGGTGAAACTTGAAACTCAAAACCTTGTCTTCGCATAGTTTCTATTAAAATAGACAAATGAAGTTCTCCACGGCCCGAAACTTTAAAGGTATCGGCAGAGTCGGTTTCTTCAACCCTTAAAGAAACGTTAGTTTCGGTTTCCTTGAATAAACGGTCGCGAATATTACGCGAAGTTACAAACTTACCTTCGCGGCCTGCAAAGGGAGAGTTGTTAACCATAAAGTTCATAGAAAGGGTTGGTTCGTCTATTTTAATAAAAGGAAGCGGGTCGATATTTTCTCTATCACAAGCGGTTTCGCCTATATTAAGCTTTTCGATGCCTGCAACCTGAATTATATCACCAAACGAAGCAGAATCAACTTCTACCCTTTTAAGACCTTCAAACATAAAAATCTTACTAATTTTAACAATAGAATGAGTACCGTCGCTATGGCAAAGCGCAACCGATTGACCAGCTTTTACGCTACCTCTCTCAACTCTGCCTACTCCTATTCTGCCAAGGTATTCATCGTATTCAATATTAGAAAACAAAATTTGAAGAGGAGCCTTATCGTCTCCAACAGGCGGCTCTATTTCGTTTACTATGGTTTCAAATAAAGGCCTTAAATCTGTTCCCTGTTCATCGGGAGACATCATAGCGTAACCATCACGACCCGAAGCATAAACCACTGGGAAATCTATTTGGTCATCATCTGCGCCAAGTTCAATAAATAAATCTAGAACACCGTCAATAACCTCATAAGGTCTTGCCATTGGGCGGTCTACCTTATTAACTACTACAACAACCTTTTTACCTAAGGAAAGAGCTTTTTTAAGAACAAAACGAGTTTGAGGCATACAACCTTCAAAAGCGTCTACTAAAAGTAAAACACCGTCTACCATTGTTAAAATTCGCTCTACTTCTCCACCAAAATCAGCGTGCCCGGGAGTATCAATAATATTGATTTTAATATCGTTATACATAACGCAGGTATTTTTAGAAAGAATTGTAATACCTCTTT
>JAZODO010000015.1:0-3832 GCA_045597065.1 Acutalibacteraceae bacterium
TCAGCGAACTGAACGAGAACAGGAGTGCTGTCTTTAGCGATGGTCCAAACAGAGCCGTCGCCAATGAGGTCAGCCATGTTGGTTGCAGCAGCAAGACCGGTCATTCCTGCATCGGAAATGGTGGTCCAGGAGTTGCCTACAGCTTCGTCCCAACCAGACGGGGCCTTAGTGGAGAAGCAGTTGGTATAAGCAGGAGAAACCTTAGATACTTGGTTTTGTGACTGAGCGTCAGCAATACGTTTATAAGCATAGGAATTGAAAACTTGGTATTTACCTTCACGGCCTAAAACCAAACCGCTAACGTGTTTTGTACCTGAAATATCAGGGGTAGAATAGCAGTTGTTGAAGGTAACCATTGCGTTTTCTTCTTGTCTGTCTGTACGTCCAACGAAACCGGAAACATATTCACCGCCGGTAATAGTAACGGTTTCATCGATAAAGCACTGGTCGAAGGAAGCGTTGTTACCGCTGGTGTTCATATAAGCGATGAAGAGACCGGTGTATTTACCGCCGTTAACTACGGAGTAACGAACACCAAGGTTTTTGAAGTTAGAACCAGCAGCAGAACCGTCAGCGATAAGTCCGCCGCCGTTGTCAGCAGTATCATTAATGTAGAGACCATAGATGATATGACCAGCACCGTCGATAGTACCGGAGAAGGAACGTCCGCCGTTAGACCAGACGTTTACGCCTTCAGCTTCGGTCCAGTTTTCAACAGAAACGTCGTTTAGGTAGATGTCTTTAGTTAATTTGTAGTATTTGCCTTCGCCGCCAGATTGAAGAGCAAAAGCAAATTCACCAGCATTTTGGATTAAGATGGGGTCGGAAGCAGAGTTGCCGGTTGCGGTAGAAGTAAAGCCTTCTGCAGTTTCACCGGTCCAGATGCCGTCTTCGTCTTCAACGATAACGGGAACAGCTTCGGTAACGCCGAGTTTATCAGCAAACTGACGAAGAACGGGGGTAGTACCCTTAGCAGCCATCCAGGTGCTTTCGAAGTCGAGGCTCATATTTTCTTTAGCCTTGGTGCCGGTCATTTGAGCAATAGAAACCTGGTTCCAGGAGCCTTTAGCGGTAGCTTCAGCAGCTACAGTACCGTAGCAGTTTGTGAAAGCATTGTTATCGGCAGGGCCATAGTAGTTTTTACCTTGGGTAGCAAGAATAGAGCCGTTGGTATAGCAGTTAGTATAGGTCATTCTACCATTGCCAGAAGTAGTAGTAAATTTAGATGCCTGTCTGGTAGAAGTAACGTTTGCTAAAGAGTAGCAGTCTACAAGATGAGTACCTGCAACAGAATCATTCTTTGCGGCAACGTATCCGGCAAAACCACCGGCATATTGACCACCAGAGTGAACGCTAACTGTATCATCTACAAAGCATTTTTCAAAGGTTACGCCACAGCTATTGTTTAAAACCAGAGAAACGAAAGCAGCAGCCTGGTTAGAGGTAGAAAGTTTAGCGTAACGAATACCGAGGTTAGAAATTACGTTTCCAACACCACTGTTAGAGCCAACTTCACCGATAAGACCAACAGGGTCTCCACCGCCAACGTTATAAAGGCCGTAAATAATATTTCCGTTACCGTTTAGGTGGCCGGTCCATTGAATTCTTACTGCGTCGGGCCAAGCGAACCATGAGTTAGTAGCGGAATTAGCCCAATCAGCGTTAAAGCTACCGTCGGCATTTTTAACGTTGTTTAAGTAAATGTCGTTAGCAAGTTCATAATAGAAACCTTTGCCGGTTTTAACCATTAGCGCAAGTTCGTTACCGTTATGAATCATATAGGGGTCGTCTTCGGTACCGGAACCTTCGGCAAAGTTAATAGCGGTGTTTCCGAGCCATACGCCGTTTTCGTCTTCAGCGTCGGGTTCGGGGATTTCGGGTTCAACGAGTTTGCTTTCGAAGATTTTGAGAATAGGAGTTTGGCCTTTTACGGTCATCCAGGTGTTTTCAAAATCGAGAGCAGACATGTTGGTTGCCGCAGCATCACCGGTCATTTCGGCAATGGAGAGAACGTTCCAAGTGTCTTTATCGTAAGAATCGGCTCCAACTGTACCGTAGCAGTTTGTATAAGGGTCTGCAGCGGCAGAAACATAGTCGGCACCTTTAGATGTAGGAAGAATAGAGCCATCAGTATAGCAGTTAACGAATGTTAAAGAAGCCTTCTTATTGGGAGCAGAAAATTTAGCTGCATGTCTGTCAGAAGTAACGTTTGCTAAGGTATAGCAGTTTTCAAAATATACGGTGGGCTGAACGCTTCCAGACCAAACTCTAACGTAAGCAGCAAAGGTACCAGCATATTGACCGCCACCGCCGGTAGACCTAATATTTACGGTTTCGTCTGCAAAGCAGTTGTAGAAGCTTACAATGTCGCCAACGTCTTCTAATACTGCAACGAAAGCGCCGGCCTGGTTAGAGGTGGAAACGTTAGCGTAACGCATACCAAGGTTGGAGATTACACTGTTCTCGGAACCAACAGAGCCGATAAGGGCAACAGGGTCAGAACCGCCAACATTATAGAGACCGTAAATAATATTTCCGTTACCGTTTAGGTTACCATTCCAGTTATTCATGTAGGTAGTCCAAGTACGAGCGGAAGAGGTCCAGTTGGGGTTAAATTCGCCGTTAGCATCGTATACGTTATTAAGGTAGATGTCGTTGGTAAGAATGTAATATTTACCATTACCTTCTTGTGCCATTTTGGCGAGTTGAGCACCGTTGGAGATTTTATAGGGGTCGCCTTCGGAACCGTCGCCGCCTGCATAAGTGTCAGCAGTGGTTCCATCCCAAACGGAGATAGTCGATAGGTCTACTGCAGCAGTAACTGTCATACCGGGAACGATAAGAGCAGAAACGAGTAGAGCTACTGACAAGAGAAGTGCTAAGAATTTCTTTGCGTTTGTCATTTTGAAGTTCAATCCTTTCTTATATTTATGTAAAAGCACCCAATAAGGGTACATCTGTACGAAATCATTTTACCATAATAAACTGAATTTTTCAACTCTATTTAAGTGCCAAATTAAGTGTATTAAATATGTGCAAATTAACCAAAGGGCGTTTTGGGTAAAGATAAAGAGTACAAGGGCAAGAGCGAGGTAGCCGTTGGGTTTTTATCTTTGGATTTAGACTGTTCGGCGCGTCGAGGACGTCGCGCCCTACGGTTGACGTTGGGTTTGTGGGAATGAGCGCGGCGGGTGGGCCGGAGCCGCGTAGGGTGGCGGAGGCGGAAGGGCCGCGCACGAATAGAGACGATGCGGGGGCGCGGTGCGGCAGCCGTTTAGTTTTTATCTTTGGGTTTAGAATGTTCGGCGGGAGCAAGCCCCCGCCCTACGGTTGGCGTTGGGTTTTTATCTTTGGGTTTAGATTGTTCGGCGAGACCAAGGCCTCGCCCTACGGTTGACGTTGGGTTTTTATCTTTGGGTTTAGACTGTTCGGCGCGTCGAGACGTCGCGCCCTACGGTTGGCGTTGGGTTTGTGGGAATGAGCGCGGCGGGTGGGCCGGAGCCGCGTAGGGTGGCGTAGGCGGAAGGGCCGCGCGCGAATAGAGACGATGCGGGGGCGCGGTGCGGCAGCCGTTTAGTTTTTTATCTTTGGGTTTAGATTGTTCGGCGAGACCAAGGCCTCGCCCTACGGTTGGCGTTGGGTTTTTATCTTTGGGTTTAGACTGTTCGGCGCGTCGAGACGTCGCGCCCTACGGTTGACGTTGGGTTTGTGGGGATGAGCGCGGCGGGTGGGCCGGAGCCGCGTAGGGTGGCGGAGGCGGAAGGGCCGCGCACGAATAGAGACGATGCGGGGGCGCGGTGCGGCAGCCGTTTAGTTTTTATCTTTGGGTTTA
>JAZODO010000016.1:0-1784 GCA_045597065.1 Acutalibacteraceae bacterium
ATCAAGCGCATTGAGGGTATTATTGAACAACAGCGCACCTTTAGTATGGAGCGCAATTACAGAACGATTGACCACAAGCAGAAGTCTATCGACCGCATTAAAGACTCGCTTATTACCCCCGACTCGCAAGAGTTAGAGGTAAATTTCGAGTTTTCTATAAATTCAGATACGGGCAACGATGTACTAAAAGCAGAAAACTTATCAAAAAGTTTTGATGGCGTGCCGCTTTTTTCGGGCATTAACCTTGATATAAAGCGTGGGCAAAAGGTGTTTCTGTTAGGCGCTAACGGGTGCGGTAAAACTACCCTTTTAAAAGAACTTTTAACTAGCGACAAGGTTAAATTCGGTTCGCGTGTTAGCGTTGGGTATTTTGACCAGATGCAAGCCGATTTAGATGAAAGCAGCCCAGTTTTCGACATTATTCGAGATGCCTACCCCGCCCTTACGGATACAACAATCAGAAGTGCGCTTGCTACTTTTTTGTTCCGTGGCGACGATGTTTTTTCGAAAATCGGCGACCTTAGCGGTGGCGAGCGAGCAAGGGTTGCGCTTTGCCGCCTTATGCTTTCGGGCGATAATCTTCTATTTTTAGACGAGCCTACAAACCACCTCGACATTCACTCACGCGAGGTTTTAGAAAATGCCCTTAAAAATTTTGGTGGTACCATAATTGCGGTATCGCACGACCGCTATTTTATAAACACACTAGCTAGCGATATTCTCTTTTTAGAGAACGGTGAACTGACCTCGTTCCGTGGCAACTATGACGAATTTTTAGCCCGCCGAAGCCCAAAAACCGAACAGCAAGCAAAGCCGAAACGCGAAATGGGCGCGGGCGGTGCAGATTACCACAACCGAAAAGAAACAAAGGCAAGAATTCGTAAACTGCGCGCCGATGTTAAGCGGTACGAACAGGAAATTAACGCCACAGAACTAGGAATTTCGGAAATAGAAAACCAACTTTCCGACCCCGAAATTAGCGGCGACTATAAAAAGGCTATGGAATTGTCGGAAAGCCTTAACGATTACCAAGAAAAACTTGAAGAACTTATGGAGTTGTGGGACACCGCACTTAGAGAATTAGAAGAAACGGAGGGCGAGTAGATATGAAGCAGTTATATATGGCTGACCTTGACGGAACTTTGCTTCCTAAAGGCGATAAACTTTCGCCCGACGTTGTTAACACCCTTAACGCACTTATAAAGCGCGGTTTGCCCTTTACTCTTAACACCTCGAGAACGCCAAGAAGTGTTGCGCCGGTTATTGCCGACCTTAAACTTAAACTGCCCATTATTTTAATGAACGGCAGTTGTGTTTACGATACAAACAGCGGTGAAATCTCGCTACTTCGTACTATTGATAGCAAAACCGCATCTAACGTTATTTCTATATGCAAATCTTCAGGGCTTAATCCTTTTTTATTCAGTTATAAAGATGGCGACGTTTCGGTTAGTTACACAAGTGCTAAAACCGATGCAGAGAAAAATTTTATTGAAGCGAGGCTTGGTTATTATCCAAGTTTTAAAAAGACCACCGATTATAATATTACTATCCACACCCCATATATAATATGTGTGGGTGCAAAATCACTTTTAGAAAAACTAGAACAAAGACTTAAAAGAATTAGCGCGATTTCTTGCTCGCTTTTTATCAGCAGTAACGAGGATTATTGCTTTTTGGAAATCTACTCTTCTTGCGCGGGCAAGGCAAACGGCGCTAAAAACTTTATGAAAGAGTATGGTTTTAACCGCCTTATTGCTTTTGGCGACAACCTTAACGATATA
>JAZODO010000017.1:0-2837 GCA_045597065.1 Acutalibacteraceae bacterium
CAAACTCTATCGACGAAGCCCGTGAAGGCTACGGTAAAAAAATAGTTGTTACCAAGTTTTCCGACAACTCGGTCGAAGTTCAAGACTTTGGCCGTGGTGCGCCTGTTGATTTTAACAATAAAGAACAACAGTATAACTATGTTCTTCTTTTCGAAAAACTTTATGCCGGCGGTAAGTATAATACCAACAACGGCGGCGATTATGAATATTCTATCGGTCTTAACGGTTTAGGCCTCGCTTCTACCCAGTTCTCGTCCGAATATATGGATGTAGAAATTAAGCGTGATGGTTTTAAATATAACCTCCGCTTCGAAAAGGGCTTTAATATTGGAGGCCTTTCTAAAGAACCTTATACCGGAAAAGATACAGGAACTAAAATTAAATGGAAGCCCGACCTTAAGGTGTTTACCGATATCAATATTCCGTCCGACTATTTTATCGACGTTCTTCGTCGCCAAGCGGTTGTAAACGCCGGAATAGTTTTTTTATTCCGCGAACAAAATGGCGCAAGGTTTTCTGAAACCGAAATCTGTTATAAAAACGGTATAACCGATTATATTTCCGAAATAACAGGAGAGGAAACCCTAACCTCGGTTCAAACTTGGCAAACCGAACGTAAAGGTAAAGACCGCGAGGACAAGCCCGAATATAAGGTTAAAATCAATGCGGCTCTTTGTTTTTCAAACAAGCGCCAAATTAAAGAGTATTACCATAACTCCAGTTGGTTGGAACATGGCGGCGCTCCCGAAAAAGCGGTTAGAAATGCCTTTGTTTATCAAATCGATTCTTATATTAAACAACAAAATAAGTATTCTAAAAACGAAAGCAAAATTACCTTTCAAGACGTTGAAGAATGTTTAGCGCTGGTTATTTCTTCCTTCTCAACTCTTACTTCCTACGAAAACCAAACCAAAAAATCTATAACCAATAAGTTTATTCAAGAAGCCATGACCGACTTCTTTAAACACCAACTTGAAATCTACTTTATCGAAAATAAAGCAGAAGCCGACAAAATTGCCGAACAGGTGTTAATAAACAAGCGTAGCCGCGAACGTAGTGAAAAAGAGCGTATAAATATTAAAAACACTCTTCAAACCAAAGGTTCCGATATGGTTAACCGCGTACAAAAGTTTGTAGATTGCCGTAGTAAAGACCCGTCTGAACGCGAAGTCTTTATAGTAGAAGGTGACTCGGCTCTCGGTTCTTGTAAACTAGCTCGCGACGCTAACTTCCAAGCCATTATGCCGGTTAGAGGTAAAATTCTAAACTGCCTTAAATCGGAATACGATAAAATCTTTAAAAGCGAAATCATTACCGACCTTATAAGAGTTCTCGGTTGCGGTGTCGAAGTTAAATCTAAGGCTAATAAAGACCTTTCTACCTTTTCGCTTGAAAACCTTCGTTGGAACAAGGTAATAATCTGTACCGATGCCGACGTCGATGGTTTCCATATCAGAACCCTTATTTTAACAATGATTTACCGCTTAATGCCTACCCTCATAACCGAAGGTAAGGTATTTATTGCCGAAACCCCGCTTTACGAAATCAATACTAAAGAAAAGCCTTATTTCGCATACGACGAAAAAGAAAAGGCCGACATACTTGAATTGATTTCGGGCCAAAAATATACTATTCAGCGTTCTAAGGGGCTTGGTGAAAACCAACCCGATATGATGAACCTTACAACAATGAACCCTGAAACCCGTCGTCTTATCAGAGTTTTACCCGAAGATGCAGAACAAACCGCCCAAATGTTTGATATGCTTCTTGGCGACAACCTACAAGGACGAAAAGAATATATTTCCGAAAACGGCTATCTCTATATTGACGATGTCGATGTAAGTTAATGGAGGAAAAAATGGCTCCAAGAAAGAAAAAGAACGAAACAGTTAAAACAACCGAAAAACCCGACGCATATATTGCAGGCGCAGGTACCGTTGTAGATCAGGCTATTACCGAAACTCTTCGTACTAACTTTATGCCCTACGCAATGAGTATTATTATTTCTCGTGCTATCCCCGAAATCGACGGTTTTAAGCCTTCGCACAGAAAACTGCTCTACACTATGTACCTTATGGGCCTTTTAAACGGTGGTACAATAAAATCGGCTAATATCGTTGGTCGTACAATGCAACTCAACCCTCATGGCGATGCTGCAATTTATGAAACAATGGTCCGCTTGTCCGAAGGTAACGAAGCGCTATTACACCCTTACGTTAAATCTAAGGGTTCGTTCGGTAAAGCCTATTCTCGCGATATGGCCTATGCGGCTTCCCGTTATACCGAAGCAAAGCTGGCGCCAATAGCGGCCGAACTATTTGCCGATATCGATAAGGAAACGGTTGACTTTGTAGATAACTACGATGCTACAATGAAAGAACCAACCCTTTTCCCCGTAACCTTCCCCTCGGTACTCGTTAATGCTAATATGGGTATTGCGGCAGGTATGGCAAGTAACATTTGCCCCTTTAACCTTCGTGAAGTTTGCAATACAACTATTGCCTTTATTAAAGATAACGATATAAACGTTGCCGATACTCTTCTAGCGCCCGACTTCCCGGTTGGCGGCGAACTTATTTACAACCGCGCCGCTATGGAAGAAATCTATCGTACAGGTAGAGGTAGTTTTAAGGTTCGCGGTAAATACACCTACGATAAATCTCAAAACTGTATTGATATTAGCGCAATTCCGCCTACAACTACAACCGAACAGATTATCGAAAGGGTAATCGACCTTGTTAAACTTAAAAAGGTTACCGAAATTAACGATATCCGCGACGAAACCGACCTTAAAGGTTTAAAAATTACTATCGACCTTAAACGCGGTGTCGACCCCG
>JAZODO010000018.1:0-2563 GCA_045597065.1 Acutalibacteraceae bacterium
TAACTTTAAATCTTTTAGAAAAGAGGTGGTAAAATGGCATTCGATAACTTAACCGAAAAACTTACCGGTGTTTTTAAAAAGCTTCGTTCAAAGGGTAAGCTAAATGAACACGACGTTAAAGAAATTATGCGCGAAATCCGCCTCGCTCTTTTAGAAGCCGACGTTAGTTATAAAGTTGCTAAAGATTTTACCAACTCGGTTTCTGAAAAATGTGTTGGCGAAAAGGTTTTCGAAAGCCTTACTCCCGCCCAAACGGTTATTAAAATCGTTCGCGATGAACTAACCGCCTTAATGGGAAGTGAACAGGTTCGCCTTAAAACTTCTAATAAAATTCCTACTATTATAATGCTTTGCGGTCTTCAAGGTTCGGGTAAAACTACCCACGCGGCTAAACTCGCTAAACACCTTAAAGCAAAGGGTCACCGCCCAATGCTTGCCGCTTGCGATATATATCGTCCCGCCGCTATTGACCAATTAAAGGTTTTAGGCGAACAAATTGGTGTTCCCGTTTTCGAAAAGGGAACTCAAAAACCCGAACTTACCGCTAAACAAGCAGTAAACTACGCTCGCGACTATGGCCACGACTTCCTCCTTCTCGATACTGCGGGTCGCCTTCATATCGATACCGAACTTATGGAAGAACTCCGCCGTATTACTCGCGAAGTAGAGGTTAATAATATTCTCCTCGTTATCGACTCAATGGTAGGTCAAGACTCGGTTAATATCGCTAAAGCCTTTAACGAAATCCTCGAAATCGACGGTGTTATTCTAACAAAACTCGATGGCGATACTCGTGGCGGTGCGGCCCTTTCGGTTCGCGCGGTAACGGGTAAACCTATAATGTTTGCCGGTGTTGGCGAAAAGCTCGACGATTTAGACGAGTTCCACCCCGACCGAATGGCTTCTCGAATTTTAGGTATGGGCGACGTGCTTTCCTTTATCGAAAAGGTAGAAACCGAAATCGATGAGAAAAAAGCCCTGGAAGCGGCAAAACGCCTAGAAGAAAATAAGTTCGACCTAAACGACCTGCTCGACCAGTTCGAACAAATCAAAAAAATGGGCAACATTAAAAGCCTTATTTCAATGATACCGGGCGCTAACAACATTAACCCCGACGATATCGACGAACGCGCAATGCTTCGCACCGAAGCAATAATTAAGTCTATGACTAAAAAAGAACGTTCAAAGCCCGACCTATTAAACGCTTCTCGCCGTAAAAGAATTGCGGCAGGCGCAGGCGTTACTGTTGAAGAGGTTAATAAACTTATGAAACAGTATGAGCAAATGAAAAAAATGTTTAAACAGTTTGGCTCAAAAGGCTCTAAACGCCGTTTTGGCAAACGTTTTCCCGGAAGCCTTCCCCCAGGTTTCCCCGGAATGTAGTTAATCAAGAGTTTTCTCTTAATTATATAAAAATTTCTAATGGAGGTGTACTAAAATGGCAGTTAAAATCAGACTTCGCAGATTAGGCGCTAAAAAAGCTCCTTTCTACCGTGTAGTTGTTGCTGATTCCCGTTACCCCCGTGACGGTCGTTTCATCGAAGAAATCGGAACCTACGATCCTACTAAGGAACCCGCAGCCGTTAATATCGATGGCGAAAAGGCTAAGAAGTGGATTGCTAACGGTGCTCAACCCACCGATACCGTAAAGGCTCTTCTTAAAAAGTCTAACATTATCTAATTCCTACGGAGGTAGCATCTAATGCAAGAATTATTAGTATCTATTGCAGCAGGTTTAGTTGAATCTCCCGATCAGGTTACTGTTTCGGTAGACGAACCTAACGAAGAAGGCGTAATCGTATACCACCTTCACGTTGCTGAAAGTGATATGGGTCGCGTTATCGGCAAACAGGGAAGGATTGCTAAGGCTATTCGTACCGTTATGCGTGCCGCTGCCAACCGCTTTGGCGATAAGGTAATGGTTGAAATCGACTGATATTCAAAACATTAGCCCCCATTTTTATGGGGGTCTTGGTTTATATAACGGCTATATAGCCGATAACATAGGTGATAATTTTGAAAAAGAATTTTTTGGAAGTTGGAAAAATCGTTGGTACTCACGGTGTTCGCGGAATGGTTAGAATTCAACCTTGGTGCGACTCGGCCGAGTTTTTCTGTACCCTTAAAAAGGTTTACCTCGACCAAAACGGTAAAGACAAGCTTTCTATAAGCAAATCTTCGCCCCACGGCAACGTTGTTATTGCCGCAATTAAGGGGGTCGATTCTATCGAAATGGCTGAAAAATACCGTAATAAGATAATTTTTATGGACAGAAAAGATGCTAAACTCGATAAAGACCAATACTTTATAACCGACCTTATAGGTTCTAGCGTTTTTCATGCCGACAACGGTAGTCTTTTAGGTACTATATCCGACGTTTCCGAAACCGGCGCTAACGACGTTTGGCATATAAAACAGGGCGATAACGAATACCTTATTCCCGCTATAAACGAAGTTGTAATTTCGGTAAATATAGAAGAAGAAAAGGTAGTAATTCGCCCCTTGAAAGGAATTTTCCCTAATGAAGATTAGTATTATGACCCTTTTCCCCGAAATGTGCGAA
>JAZODO010000019.1:0-4130 GCA_045597065.1 Acutalibacteraceae bacterium
CAGTGATATTTTGCCTTTCGGCAAAGTGTTATGCTTTTGATAAAGCGTGATATTATATTCACCTTTTAGTTGTCTGAAAGACAATATAACGATGCGGAAGCATTATATAACTGCGAAGCAATATAACTCGCTGTAAGGCGAATATAACTGCGACTTTGTCGCTATTCCTACCCTGTTCGCGGACTGCGGCACTTATAACCCTACAACCTTTATATTGGGAGTTCGTACTCGCTCGCAGGTGAGCAGGCCTCCCGCCTTTTGGCGGACGTTGGAAGCCCGAACCGAGCGGAGAACACCCACCTGCCTTAACCGCAGGTTATCTTAGTGCCCGATACGGCAGGGTGGGGGAGATACATATTAAATAAAAAGACAGGCTGCGAGGCACCCTCCGTAAGGAAGGTGCCTCAACTAAGTTTGCCCTTACGGGCAAGAGAAGTTATCTTCGATAGTGAAGTTGTCCTACGGACAGTGAAGTTTCGCTCGTCACGCGAAGATGGGCAAACGTAACTTCGTTTGGTTTTATAGACCAAACTTCACTGCGAATACAATGAGCAACTTCACTTTTGCGACAGCAAAAACTTCACTTCACAAGCCAAAAAAGTATCTGTTGCTTTTCGGCAAGTATTTACCTTTCTCAAAGTACGTAACCCACTATGACACTTTCAGTCTGAAAGTGTCATTTTTCTTTTTGTTTTTATCAAACCTGCTCGGTTGTTTATCGAAGGTTTTGGCAAAACTTGTAGGGCGGGGGTTTACTCCCGCCGTGCAAAATAATAACCGCCAAACGGCGGTTTAATCTTTAATAAATTCAATTATATCTTCTATTCTGCAGTCGAGTGCGGTGCAAAGCTTATCTAAAGTTTTTGTTTCTACGTTTTCGTTTGCTTTAAGCCTTCTAATAGTTTTGCTATCTATTCCGCACTTTTCTCTTAAGGTGTAGGTAGAAAAACCTTTTTTGTTTAAGGTGTCCCAAAGTTTGTTAAAACTAATCATAAAACCCCTCCTTGACAAGAATTATTATGGGGGTTATAATCTAAAATATTAAGGGGATATAATCCCCATATTTTGGAGGACACTATAGCAGATTATAAACAAATGTATTTAACATTACTCGATGCAACCGAAAAAGCAATAAATGAACTCATTTCAGCACAGCGTGCTTGCGAAGAGTTATATATTTTTTCGGAAGAAGAGGAAGAAAAAGCACAAAAAGCCGAATTTATTAAAATTAAAGAAGATTAAAAGACGACCGAGGGGTCGTCTTTTTGTTTTTATCAAACCTGCCCGGGGTGTTTATCGTTGTAGTAGGCAAAACTTGTAGGGCGGGGGTTTACTCCCGCCGCGCCCTACGGTTGCCGTATGGCTTTGCGGCGCGTCGAGACGCCGCGCCCTACGCCAAAAAAATATTTTTAAAAATTTTTTAAAAAAAGGCTTGACTTTAACGCTTTAAAGTGCTATACTGTCAAACACAGAGAAAAAACAAGGCGAAATCGCCTTTAACTAAAAGGAGAAAAGTTATGAAAAAGTTAATCGCACTACTCGTTTGTATTGTGCTTGTTGCAGGTTGCTTCGCAGGCTGCGGCGCACAAGAAAAGGAAACCTACACTATTGGTATTTGCCAAATCGTTAAACACGAAGCGCTCGATGCCGCTACAAAAGGTTTTAAAGATGCTGTTATCGAAGCTCTCGGCGAAGAAAACGTTACCTTTATTGAGCAAGATGCTGCTAACAACCCCGACACCTGTGTTACCATAGTAAACGATTTCGTTACCAAAAAGGTAGACCTCATTATGGCTAACGCTACTCCTGCTCTTCAGGCTGCATACAATGCTACCGAAGAAATCCCGATTCTTGGTACATCTGTTACCGAATACGGCGTAGCTCTTGGTATTGAAAACTTCAGCGGTACCGTTGGCGGCAACGTTTCGGGAACTTCCGACCTTGCTCCCCTTACCGAACAAGCTCAAATGGTTTTAGACCTTGTTCCTACCGCTAAAACCGTTGGTATTCTTTACTGCTCGGCCGAAGCAAACTCCGCTTACCAAGCAAAAGAAGTTAAAAACTACCTCGAAGGTAAAAACATTACCGTTAAAGAATATAAATTCGCAGGTTCCGAAGACGTAGCAATGGTTTCTGAAACCGCCGCTTCCGAATGTGATGCTCTTTATGTTCCTACCGATAACACCGCCGCTTCCTGCGCCGAAACCATTAACGGTGTAGTTGCTCCCAAAAAGGTTCCCATTATTGCAGGCGAAGCAGGAATCTGTAAAGGATGCGGTATTGCAACCCTTTCTATCAGCTACGAACAACTCGGCCGCGTAACCGGCGAAATGGCGGTTAAGGTATTAACCGGCGAGGCTAATATTTCCGAAATGGCTATTGCTTACGATGATAAGCCGGTTAAGAAATATAACCCCACTATCTGCCAGGAACTCGGCATTACCGCTCCCGAAGGATACGAAGCGCTTTCCTAATCTGCTAAAAAATAAATACTTAGTGTAGCCGCAACCTTGGTCGCGGCTACATTTTGCTGATTACATAAGGAGAAATAATGGAATTTCTAAATTGGTTGGGCTCTATGCCCGGCGCCGGTGCCCAAGGCCTTATTTGGGGTATTATGGCTATCGGCGTTTATATAACTTTTAAAATTCTAGACCTGGCCGACCTTACGGTAGACGGGTCTATGGTAACCGGTATGGCTACCTGCGCAATGCTTATGATTGCCGGGTGGAATGTTTGGGCCGCAATGCTTGTAGCCGTTGTTGTAGGTATGATAGCAGGTCTTATTACCGGATTTTTCCACACATTCTTTAAAATTCCCGCCATTTTAGCAGGAATTTTAACCCAACTTATTTTATGGTCGGTTAACCTAAAAATAATGGGCCAAGCAAACCGCGCTCTCCCTGCCCGTAATTTTGACGTTTTGGTAACCCAACTTCGTAAATACGAATCTCTTGTTTACCTGTTTTTAATTTGCGTAGTTTTGGTAGCCGTTTTATATTGGTTCTTCGGAACCCGTTTTGGTATGTCTATTCGCGCTACCGGTTGTAACGAAAAAATGTCTCGCGCCCAGGGTATAAATACTAGCGCCAATAAGGTTGTAGGCCTCGCTATTTCTAACGGTATAGTTGCCTTTGCGGGCGCCCTTCTTGCCCAATATTCGGGCAAAGCCGACATATCCGACGGTCGAGGCGCTATTGTTATTGGTCTTGCTGCCGTAATTATTGGCGAAGCGGTTGTTTCAAAGATGGGCCAAAGTTTCGTTATTAGATTAACGGGCGTTATTATAGGCGGAATTATCTACTATGTTGTTTACCAAACAGTAATCTTCTTCGGCCTGGATACCGACCTTCTTAAAATGCTTTCGGCAATAGTTGTTGCAATCTTCCTTGCCTTCCCCGAACTTAAAAAGAGATATTTTTCTAAAAAACCTGTTATAAAAAGTAAGGAGGCCGCCTAAATGTTAGAAATTAAAAACGTAACAAAAATATTTAACGGCGGTACTGTAAACGAAAAGGTTGCTTTAAACAATATCTCTCTAACGTTAGAAGACGGCGATTTTGTAACCGTTATCGGCGGTAACGGAGCGGGAAAATCAACCCTTTTAAACGCTATTGCGGGAACCTTTCCGCTCGACGCAGGAACCGTTTCGGTAGACGGCGTAAATATTACAAAACATCCCGAACATAAACGCGCTAAATTTATTGGCCGCGTTTTCCAAGACCCAATGACAGGTACTGCGGCCGATATGTGGATAGAAGAAAATATGGCCCTTGCTAAACAAAGGGGCAAAAGAAGAGGCCTTTCCTGGTCAATTACCGATAAAGATAGGGCAGAGTTTAAAGAAATGCTAACAAGACTCGACCTAGGCCTTGAAACCCGCCTTTCTACAAAGGTTGGCCTTCTTTCGGGCGGTCAACGTCAGGCAATAACCCTACTAATGGCTTCTATGAATAACCCTAAAATCCTATTGCTCGACGAACATACCGCCGCCCTCGACCCTAAAACGGCCGAAAAGGTGCTTACGATTACAAACGAAATTGTAAACGAGCAAAAACTTACAACCCTTATGATTACCCACAACATGAAAGATGCTATCGCCTACGGTAACCGCCTTATTATGATGAATG
>JAZODO010000020.1:0-3806 GCA_045597065.1 Acutalibacteraceae bacterium
GTCATATCTGACACCTCCAATCGCCAAATCTCGATTTATAACCTCTGCAATTTACTATCTGAAAAATTGCAACTCATTGGACTTAATCCCGGGAAATGCATCACTATTTATTACTGAATTTACAGCAAACGGATTGTTTCCTATATCTTTTACTAATTCAAGAATTATATTATTACTCTCTGCAATATCAGCTTTGTAATATAGCTCTAACGATTTCAGTATTCTTGCACTAAAATCACCGATAATTTTCATGCTTTCATCATCGGCACCGGAATTTTGGGCTTGTGCCATTACTATATCATATTTGTTTTTTAAATCTTTTATATAATCCGAATCTTTATCAATTTTAAACGGAGCATATAAGTCTTTACATATAAATTTATTGTTTAACCAAGTCAATCTCATTTTTTCGGATCTCCTTTTCGCTCTATTAATAAAAAGCACATTTGTATCTTCCATTAAACAGATCTTATTATTAGCCCTCTTCAGCCTTATCAATTTTCAGATTTGAGTTAAGTTCCCAAAAATATAAATTGTCAAAAATAGTCTCCCAAGTTTAAACTTGAAAGACTATTTTTTGTGGTCCGAGTGACAGGGATCGAACCTGCGGCCTGATGGTCCCAAACCACCCGCGCTCCCAGCTGCGCCACACCCGGATATATATTCGATTTTTTAAGTTTTTGCGTGGAAGTGGGACAAACTGTGGTCAAACTCAAAATCCACGCATTTTTGAGTTTTCTCAAAACTCCGAAAGTCCGCACCGTTAAAGGCTTTTCGGGACTTCGATAAAATCTCGGCTATAACTGCTAGGCACGCTCCCAAAGCAGGCGCCCTACCAACTGGGCGACACCTCGAAATGCTATTTTTAAAGCGCATAAAGTATTATATGTTAAACGCCTCTATTTGTCAACCCAAACTATCACTTAAAATCAATAGTTTGGGTTTTATCTTGTTTATTAAGGTTTTTCGTATATAATAATGTTGGTGATATTATGAATACCTTTGATAAAATATATAATGCGGTTTGCCTTATTCCAAAAGGAAAGGTGGCAACCTACGGTCAAGTAGCCTTAAAGGCGGGGAACCCTCGTTGGGCAAGGGTTGTAGGCTACGCGCTTCATAACAATCCTGCGCCCGGGGTTATTCCTTGCCACAGAGTAGTAAACAAACAGGGAAAAATAGCCGAAGCCTTTGCTTTTGGCGGTGGCGAAGCGCAACGAGCCCTACTTGAAGCCGAAGGGGTAACCTTTTTGCCCGACGGAAGTATCGACCTTAAAGTTTTTGGGGTTATTAGTTTTTAAAATCGTTATATTTTTCCTTAGAAAGGGGAATATATCTTACCTTTCTGCGTTTCTTTTTACCCTTATTAAGGGTTATAACCCAAATAGCACCAACTATTGCGCAAAGGCCTAAAACGCAGTAAACAACAAGCATAAATGGGGAGGCAAAGAACCTTCCCGTTAAATCGAAAAGTGTTAGCCAAAAATCTCCCTTAACGCTTTGGCCTGCAACAAGGTTTAAACTACCTATTTTTTCTTCGGCATAGTAAATGTCGGCTGTGCCTAAAACTTCGCCCTTATCTAGGGGAGCGGTAAATTCTTCCTTGTTTAGTTTTACGTCGAAAACAAGCGTAGAAGCGTTAGCATCTTTTGGTAGCAGCGCCTCAAAACCCGACTCAAAACAAACCGGAACAAAATCGGTATCGCGGGCTAGTTTAACCTTTGCTTCGGTAACGGGCATACTGGTATCAAAAACCGATTTATATTCAAAATTGTTAAATGCCCAACGGAACATATTAGCCGCGTCTTTAAAATCGTTTCTAACGCCGCCCGTAGTTGCTGCTTTTAAAACAACAACCATATAGGTATAACCTCGGTAAGAACCGGTTGAAACAACACAACGGCCGGCCTTGTCGGTAAAGCCGGTTTTGCCCGCATCGGCATATTTATAATAAACGTTGGTAGTAGCGTTTAACATCATATTAGAGGTTACAATAGTGCGTTCGCCGGTCATATTTGTAGCCGCTATTTTATAATGTGTTACCGAGCAAATATTTTTTATTGTTTCATTTTTAAAGGCAACGCTTGCAAGTTTATAAATATCTCTTGCGGTAGAATAATGGTTATCATCGTGAAGCCCGATAGGGTTTGTAAAGTTAGAACCGGTAAGCCCTAGTTCGGCGGCCTTTTGGTTCATAAGAGTTGCGAACCCGTCTTTGGAACCGCCAATATGTTCGGCTAGCGCGTAGGCCGCGTCGCCACAAGAGGCAACAAGCACTGCGGCAAGGGCGTCTTTGGCCGAAATTTCTTCGCCTATTTTAAGGTTTAAAACAACCGCGCCCGTTCCTAAAATAAGGTTGTTCGCATTATTTGAATAGGTAATTTTCGTGTTTTCAAGGTCGGGTATACTATCTGCTACAACAAGCGCAGTCATAAGGGTTGTAATAGAAGCGGGGAACATTTTTTGGTCGGCATTTTTTTCGTAAAGCACAACATCTCCCGTTTTATCTAAAAAAACAACCATTCCTGCTTCGTGGTGCATTTCGTACTCAGTTATCTGGTAAGCGCTTGCGGGAAGGGTAAAAATAAGGCATAGCAAAACCGAAACCGCGCAAAAAAGAAATTTTTTCATAGCATTATCCTTAAAAATGTATTATAATAATTTTAGTATATAATAATTTTATAAAAATTAAAAGCAAAATTTTAAAAAGCAACTAATTTTTTAAAAGGAGCAAAAGATGATTTACGTAACGGGCGATATGCACGGAGCCGAAGACCGCTTATACGGAAAAGAATGGCGCAAACTTAAAGCGGGTGATATACTGCTTGTTTGTGGCGATTTTGGTTATATTTGGAACGGCGGAAAGTTCGAAAAAGAAGCGGTTGAGTATCTTGGAAGCCGCAAATTTACCGTTGCATTTATTGACGGAACCCACGAAAATTTCGATAAAATTAACGCCTGTCGCGAAACCTATTGGAAGGGCGGAATGGTTCACCGCATAAGCGGAAATCTTTTACACCTAATGCGCGGCCAAATCTTTAATATCGACGGGGTAAAAATATTTACCTTTGGCGGCGGCGAATCTACCGATAAAGACATTCGCGCCGAGCAAGGCCTTTATTGGAAAGAAGAACTGCCTACTCCTGCCGAAATGGCAGAGGGCGCCGCAAAACTCGACGAAGCCGGCCTTTCGGTAGACTATATTATAACCCACGAACCGCCAAAACTCGTTAAAAGCGCAATGCTTTTACGCGAAGGCTCGGCCGACCGCATAAACAAACTTAACGGTTATTTCGAAGAAATCGACTCGGAATGTGAATTTAAAAAGTGGTATTTCGGTTCGCTTCACGAAGATAGAGTTATAACCCCAAAACATACCTGTGTTTTTAATAAAATAATCCCTCTTGGCAAATAATTTGGGGTAATTGTAATTTTTAAAGTTTTGTGATATAATACGTATTATACTTTAGATATTTTATCGGAGGTAACTTTATGGTTAATACAGACAGACTTTGTATGGGCTGTATGAATGATCACGGCGGCGAAAAGGTTTGCCCTATCTGTGGTTTCGATTCGGCCGAAGATAATGCGCAAAATGCTCTTGCCGTTGGTACTTGGCTTAATAATAACCGCTACCTTATCGGCCGCGCAACCGAAGAAAGCGGCGACGGTATAACCTATATTGGTTGGGATAACGACCTAAATGCGGTTGTAAATATTAAAGAATATTTCCCCGAAGGTATTGCCCAAAGAGACTCCGTCCGAATGGCAGTTACTCCTGCCGAAAATCGCGAAGGCGCTTTTTC
>JAZODO010000021.1:0-2122 GCA_045597065.1 Acutalibacteraceae bacterium
TAAACACTTGCATTTTTACGCTATTTGGAGTATTATATAATACAGAAGCATTTTACTCTACTAAAGGAGCATTATGATGAACGAATATAAGGCAAAATATTTAAAAGAACAAATTGAAAAAAAGCTTTCTCACAACTTTGGCGTTGCCCCCGAAACTGCTTCAGACGAACTGTTTTATAAGGCTACTACCCTTGTTGTTCTAGACATTATGCGCGAACGCAGAACCGCTTTTAAGAAAAAAGCGTCAGAGCAAGAAGCTAAAACTATTTACTATTTAAGTATGGAATTTTTAATGGGTCGTTCCCTTAAAAATAACCTTTATAACCTAGACCTAAACGGAGAAATGCAAAAGGCTCTTAAAGGTTTTAATGTTGACCTTCATAACCTTTATGAACTCGAACCCGATGCCGGTCTTGGAAACGGCGGTCTTGGCCGACTTGCGGCTTGCTTTTTAGACGGCCTTTCTACCGGTGGCTTTCCCGCTATGGGTTATTGCCTTAAATACGATTTTGGTATTTTCCGCCAAAAGTTGGTTGAAGGTTGGCAAACCGAACTCCCCGACAATTGGCTTCCCGGCGGCGAAGTTTGGCTCGAACGCAGACCTTCGGGCGAATGTGAAGTTCATTTCGACGGTTGGGTTGACGAACGTTGGGACGGTAAGTACCACCACGTTGAACACAAAGATTATAGCGTAGTTAAGGCTATCCCTTACGACCTTATGGTAGCTGGTAAAGACGGCCAAACAGTAAACGCTCTTCGCCTTTGGAGCGCAAAGGCACCCGATTTTAATATGATGGCCTTTAACCGCGGCGACTACACCGGCGCTATGGAACAACAGGCACAGTGCGAAGCTATTAGTAAGGTTTTATACCCCGAAGATAACCATTTCGAAGGCAAATCGCTTCGTTTGCGCCAACAATATTTCCTAGTTTCGGCTTCTATTCAAGATATTTTACGCCGCCACCTAAACAAGTATAATACACTTGAGAACCTAGGTGAAAAGGTTGCTATTCATATTAACGATACCCACCCTGCCCTTTCGGTTCCTGAACTTATGCGCTTTTTACTAGACGAATGCGGTTACGAATGGAGCAAGGCTTGGGGTATTGTAAACAATACTATCGCCTACACTAACCATACCGTTATGCGAGAAGCTCTTGAATGTTGGAGCGAGGAACTCTTTAAGGCAAGACTACCCAGAATTTACCAAATTGTTAAAGAAATCGACAACCGCTATCGCTATGAGATGTATGAACTTACCCACGATGCCGATATGGTTGAACGCACCGCGGTAATTTCGGGCGGGGTTGTTAAAATGGCTAACCTTTCGGTTATTGCAAGTCATAAGGTGAACGGCGTTTCTCGCCTTCATAGCCAAATTTTAAAAGACAGCCTATTTAACGATTATTATAAGGTAACCCCCGACAAATTTACCAACGTTACAAACGGTATTGCCCACAGAAGATGGCTTTGCCAGTCTAACCCCGAACTTTCAGGCCTTATTAGCGAACTTATTGGCGACGACTTTATTAAAGACGCTTCTAACCTTTCTAAACTTACTGCCTTTACCGAAGATAAGGCAGTTCTAGACCGCCTTGCAGAAATTAAGCTCCACAACAAAGAGCGTTTTGCAGCCTATGTTAAAGACCAAACAGGGGTAGTTTTAAACCCCAACTCTATCTTTGATATGCAGGTTAAGCGTTTACACGAATACAAACGCCAACACCTAAACGCGCTTCATATTATAAAGGATTATTTGTTTATTAAAGAAAACCCCAACGCTCCCTTTACCCCCAAAACCTATATCTTTGGCGCAAAGGCGGCTCCCGGTTATCATCTTGCTAAACAGATTATTCAAATGATTTACAGCCTTTCTAAGGTTATTGAAAACGACCCTGCTTGTAAAGATAAGTTAAAGGTATTCTTCCTTGAAGATTACCGCGTTACTATGGCCGAACTTATGATTCCTGCGGCCGAAGTTAGCGAACAAATTTCGCTCGCTTCTACCGAAGCCAGCGGTACCGGTAATATGAAGTTTATGATAAACGGCGCTATTACGCTTGGTACCGAAGACGGCGCTAACGTTGAAATTCATGAAGCGGTTGGCGACGATAACATTGTT
>JAZODO010000022.1:0-7956 GCA_045597065.1 Acutalibacteraceae bacterium
ACTATGTATTTGTCTTCCACTATTTCACCTGCCTTTCGTTTTTCGTAAAGAGCCCTTTCACTATACTACCACCCAAAATTTCAAGTAGGTTGCAAATTTTTTAAAATAATTATAGCAAAAAGAAAGCATGAAACAAGTATAGTAATGAACAATTTGCGTTTGCTGATATCAAAGAAGGACGATTTATCATAAGTGGTGTTTCTTTGGGTAAAGACGAGTTTGATTTTGATTACAACAACTTGAACAACTGGTATAGTTTTAATATTGGAATTTGGGATTCCAACGCTGAAACTTTTTATTATATTTCAATTACAGACCAATCAAAAATATAAACTTATTTATATTTAAAGCGAGGTGAATTTCACCTCGCTGTGTTTTTATACCGTTTCAAAATACTATGTACTGCAATCGCAAATTTTTCTTCTAGTGTCAATGAGTTATCAAACAGGTCGCCTTCACGAATCCGCATAGTGCGGATAATTTTTTACAAATAACAAGCATATAAACGTTACTAAAATTTTAAAATTTCCTTTTAAAATGTCCTTATTTTTATGGACAAATGGTAAAATATATGTTATTATGGTCAAAAATAAGGCGGCCTTAAGTCGCATATAAAAATGGAGATGAAAATATGGTTTCTTGTTCAGAGTTTAAACACGTTTGGGAAAAGTCGGTTTTTCCGTGTGAAGTTCCAAATTCAAAGGACTTTAAGGTTATGCTTTGCGGCCAAGAAGTGCCGGTTTACACTTGCAGAATTTCGGCCTACCCATTTAATACCTGGTGGCCGGGTCATCAGCGCCCCGTAAACCAAACCGAAATAGTTTCTTACGTAAACATTGTGTCTGACGAAGAGATAGATTTAGAGGTTTTCCCCCTTACCAAGAGCGTAAACGGCAAGGTTATGATTAAACCTTATTCTAAAGAGGTTAAGGCCGAAAAAACCGAAAACTCTATTAAGTTTTCACTAAAAGAAAATGGCGCTTATGTTTTAGAGATAGACGATTATCACGGGCTGCTTTATATTTTTAATTCTAAGCCCGTAACCTGCGAAAACCCCGATGATGTTACATATTATTTCGGAAAAGGCGTTCATTTCCCCGGCAAAATAACCCTTAAATCTAACCAAAGCGTTTATGTAGATAAAGACGCGTTAGTTTACGGTTGTATTTTTGCAGAAGATGCCGAAAACATTAAAATTTTCGGCAACGGCATTTTTGATGATAGCGGCGAGGAACGTTTTTCTGAACACTGCTACGAACCCTATACAATAGGAAACCTTAAACTTTATGATTGTAATAATGTTACAATCGAAGGTGTTGGCTTTACAAATTCGGCTGTTTGGTGTATAAATATTTTCCATTGCTCTAATGTTGTTATGGACGGTATGAAGGTCTTCGGCCAATGGCGCTATAATACCGACGGCGTAGACATTGTAAACTCTAACAATATTACTATTAAAAACAGTTTTATTCACTCATTTGACGATACTATTACTATTAAAGGTATTGACAGATACTACCAGTATAGCAACTATGATATGCTGTTTGAACATAATGTTTTATGGTGTGACTGGGGTAAAACCTGTGAAATCGGGCTTGAAACCGCTGCCCCTGAATACAAAAACATTGTATTCAGAGATTGCGATATTCTTCGCGCAGGAAACACCGCTTGCGACATTCAAAACGGCGACAATGCCGACGTTCACGATATAGTTTTCGAAGATATTAGGATGGAACTTGAAAGTTTTTATACAAAACCCGTTCTTCAAAGCAATCAGGAAATGGTTTACAACGCGAAAGACAGTTTGGAAGTGGCTTCGGTATTAAGGGTTAGAAATAAGCGTTTCCGCGAAATGTATCAGTTCTTAAAACCCGGTGATTTCGAAAGCGAAATTAAAATTGGCGACCCGCGTTTTGCCGCAGTTCATAATATTACTTATAAAAATATTAAGGTTTATTGCGACGAAAAACTTTTCGAAGAATACGGCACTAAAATTTTAACCTTTGTTGTAGAAAACGAAATCCCAACTTCCGATTACAGCAACTTTGTTGTAGAAAATCTTAGCATTAACGGAGTTAAGGTTTTGGCCCACGATATTAGAATGAGCTTTAATGGCGTTGGGTTTGACATTTTAACAATGAAATAATAAAAAACTTTCTCAGGTTTAAACCTGAGAAAGTTTTTTGTTTTATTAACAAATATCTTTTTTCCGATATTTCAAAAAGGCGGTTATTACACCTGCTACCGCCAAAACGGCACCGGCAGCCAAATATTTAGGCTCTATAAGGTGGTCGTTTACAATGTTACCGCCGTTTGCAAAACTAAAGGGGGTAAGGTATTTTAAAAAAGCAGTTTGTTCGGTAAGGTTAGAAATAATACCAACAAAGTAGAAAATTAGCCCAATTCCCAGCCCTATACCTATTCCTCCGCTTTTAATAAAGGCCGAAACCCCAAAGGCGACAAGCGCAATTTCTATTTCTAAAAGAAGGTAGGCTAAAAAGAGAAGCAGGGTTGCGGTAAGGTCGAAACTTTCGCCGATAACTATTGCCGCAAGAAGCGAAACGCCGCCAACACAGACCGTAAATATTAAAAGCTCTGTTAAAAGTGCGAACAATTTATTCGCGGTAATAATCGGGCGCGAAACGGGGTTTGTTAAAAGGAATTCGGCGGTTTTATCTTTTTCTTCGCGAGAAAGGGCGCTAGCCCCTAAAATTCCCGCAAAGAGCGCTCCGCCAAGTCCTACCTGGTTCCCACATTCAACGGCAAAGTAGCCCATAAATTCGCCGAAGTTTAACTGGTCCATTCCGAAAGCCTGGGTAAAACTGCCCATACTTGCAAACATATCGGTCATTTCGTTCATTTGAGTTGCCATTTCGGGGTAGATTAAAATACTAACCGAAAGCAAAAAAGATACCGCCGCACACCATACTATAAGGGCAAGTCGGCCGCGTTTTAGTTCGTGTAAAAAGAGGGCCATTTAGTTTTCCTCCTTTTTATAATAATGTAAAAATATTTCGTCGAGTTCGGGGTCGGAAATATTTATATCGGTAAAGGGGATTTTAGATACAAGGGTTAAAAGGTCAAGCGGCGCTCCGCCATAAAGGAAGGAAACCGAGTCGTTTTCGGCCTTTATATTAAAAACCAAATCGTTTTCGGGTAGGGTAGAAACGCCCTTTAAAACAACCCTTTTTCCGCCCGTTTTACTTAAAGCGCCAATACTGTCGGCAACTAAAATTTCGCCGCCCCTTATAATTGCGGCATTTTTACAATAGCGGTCGATTTCGCTTAAAATATGGCTCGACAGGAAAACGGTTGCGCCTTCGCGGTTTCTTTCTTCTAAAAGGGTATAAAATTCCTTTTGCATAAGCGGGTCGAGTCCGCTTGTAGGTTCATCTAGAATATAAAGGTCGGGGCGGTGTTGCATAGCGCAAACGATGCTAACCTTTTTTCGGTTACCGAGCGAAAGCGAATCTACCGTTTTGTTTTGGTCTAAATCTAGCCTTTCGCACAAAGCGGCGGCTTCGGATTGGCAATTTAAACCGCGCAGGCTTGCCGAAAGTTTAAGTATATCGCGAACCTTCATTTTGCTGTAAAAGAATGCTTCGCCGGGCATATAGCCAACCCTTTTTAAAATTTCGGTTTTGTCTTTTATAATATTAAGCCCTAAAACCTCGGCCGAACCCGAAGTAGGGGAGATAAGGCCTAAAAGGGTTCGAATTGTGGTAGATTTTCCCGAGCCGTTAGGGCCTATAAAGCCGAAAAAGTCGCCTTTTTCTACTTCTAGATTAAGGTTTTTAATTCCAAGGGTTTTTCCGTAATATTTAGTTAGATTTTCGGTTTTAATTGCCTTCATTTAAAACCTCCAAAAGTTTATTGTAAAGAGCCTTTGTTTCGGCCGCGTTTTTGCCGGTTATAACAAGTATATTATTATCGGTAGAGGTTATAGCCACAACCGAAGTTTGACCCGTATAAGAATAACGGGTATATTTTCCGAACTCTTCGTTTTTAAAGTTACCTGCTAAAATTTTAGCGCTGCCTACTCCGTAAAGGCGGTTACCTGCGGCAGAGTTTTCTAAAAACTCTACCTTTTTAATGTCGGAATAATTTACGGTTAAAGGGCTGTAAAGGGAAGCGTCTACCGTAAAAGATGTTTCATTAAAGACGGTGCTAACGCTACCCGTAAAGGTTAAAATTCCAACAAAGGTAAAGGTTACTGTTAAAACAACCGCAAGAATAATTAGGGCAATTTTAGTTTCCTTTTTGCTAAATTTAACCTTTGTCGCGGTATCTTCGGGGTGTTTTTTCTTGTAATTTAATGAATATATAATAGGAAGCGTTATAGCGGCAATAAGAATAGCAAAAAGAGGGTAGAATACATATTTCATAGGAACAAGAGAACAAAGGAGCAACAGTATTCCGCAGATAACCCAAACCTTTCCGCCAAAGCGGTGGGTAGCGTTCCAGTTCTTTTCGCTAGAAAAGGTAGAGGGCATTTTAATACCAAAATATTTGTTTTGTTCAGCCTTTGGCAAAATGTTACCAAGAACTATCATTAAAAGACCGAGCGGTATAGAAATTGTTGCGGGGATAAGGGGGGTAATATTAAAGTCTAGCCCGAATAAAAAGGTAATTCCCGAAACAAAAACAGAAAGGGCAGGCATAATATAAAGCGAAACCTTTATAACCTTTTCGTTTTGCTTAGATTCGCGCTCGAGTTTAACGGTTATTAAGGCCATAATCCACTCAAAGGCTAGTAAAATTAAGGGGAGAAATAAAATGGCCGCAGTTTTATTTAAAAAGGAATCGGCTCCCGTAGGGCCCCAATGAACGGGTAACATTTCGGGCAACGTTGGCCACAAAATAAAACCGATAAATATAGGAAGTACCGTTATTATAGAACTTATAATTAGGGTTTTAAGGTGTTTTTTAAACATTATCTTTTTCTCCTTTCAACGTTTGAATCCATAAAAGGGTTTCTTCTAAAACCGATGTGTTTATATCATAATATATATATTTACCCTCGCGGGTATCTCTTATAAGGTCGGCTTCCTTTAAAACCGAAAGATGGCGCGAGATAGAAGCGTCGGTTACATTAAAACGGGAGGAAATTTCTCCCGCCGAAAGTCTGCCCGATTTTAACATATTTAAAATATCGCGCCTTATAGGGTCGGAAAGTGCTTTTAATGTTTTCCCAATTCCCACGGTATCACTCCTCATTTAACATTTAACCTAATTGTTAAATGTAGTATAACACAAAACCCCCTGTTTGTAAAGGGGGTTTAGGGGAAACCTTTGTAAGTTCGGGTTTAGGGTAGGGGGCTATACGCCGCGAAGTTCGGTTTCGGGTATAAACTCGCGGGCAACCGCTAACATTTGGTCTAGGGTTTCGCGGCTATGGGCCGAAAGGCCTGTTCCCAAAAGGTCGCCCGAATCTACAAAGTTTTGTAAAAAGTAGCGGGGCGCGCCCTTTATTCTTTGGGCCAGTTTTTTAATATCTTCTACCGAATGAATAGGGTTTACAACGGTAGTTCTAAATTCAAAATCTATAAGGCCCGAAAGTAATAGGTCTATACTTTGTTCAACCTTTTCGGTATTATAGCCGTTAATTCCTACCGCGGCCGAATAGTTTTCTATACTATTTTTAACGTCCATAGCAACGTAGTCTATAAGGCCCGATTTTATTAGAGATTCTAACCTTTCGGGGTTTGTTCCGTTGGTATCGAGTTTTACCGAGTAGCCTAAAGCCTTTACCTCTTTAATAAAATCTTCCAATCCCTCGCACAAAAGGGGTTCGCCCCCCGTAATGCAGACCCCGTCTAAAAGGCCTTGGCGCTTTTTTAAATAGGTTAAAACTTCCTCGACTAAGTATTCTTCCGCCGAGGTATTTAGCACTAAACTGGCGTTATGGCAAAAGGGGCACCTAAGGTTACAACCGCCGGTAAAAAGGGTTGCGGCAACCTTTCCGGGAAAGTCTAAAAGTGTCATTTTTTGTAGTCCGCTGAATTTCATATAGTCCTCACACAAGATATAGTATAGAAATTGTACAATATATAGTGGTTAATGTCAAGAAGTTGTGTTTTGGAAAAAATTTTAAAAAACACTAAAAAGTGGCTTAAAACCGCATAAATACAAGGGTTTTAAGATTTTTTCACCCACTAAATATGCTAAATAGAGTTAAAATTTTAAAAAATAAACACAATATATTGTAATTTAGGCCTTGACAAAGCGTTAGCGGCAGTATATAATTGTGTTACACTCGCAAAAAAGGCGAAAAAATTATATAAAAAAGGAGAAAAAATATGTATAGTGTCGTAAAACGTGACGGAAAAGTTATAGACTTTGACCTTTCCAAAATCAGTACCGCCATATTCCAGGCGTTCGATGCTTGTCAAAAGCAATTTAACCAAGATATAATCGATTTCCTAGCCCTTAAGGTTACCGCTCAATTTGAGCCCCAAATTGTAGACGGAAAAATCGGGGTTGAACATATTCAGGACGCGGTTGAATCGGTTCTTATTAAGGCCGGTTACGACGATGTTGCTAAGGCATACATTATCTACCGCCGCCAAAGAGAAAAGATTAGAAACCTTTCTGCCACTATGGTAGACTACAAGGCTATTGTAGACAACTACCTTAACATTAACGACTGGCGCGTTAAAGAAAACTCTACTGTTACCTATTCGGTAGGCGGCCTTATTCTTTCTAACTCGGGCGCTGTTACCGCTAACTATTGGCTAAGCGAAATTTATGACGACGAAATCGGCAAGGCTCATAGAAACGCCGACATCCACATTCACGACCTTTCTATGCTTACCGGTTATTGCGCTGGTTGGTCGCTAAAACAACTTATTCAAGAAGGTTTAGGCGGAGTTCCCGGTAAAATCACCTCTGCTCCCGCGGCTCACCTTTCTACCCTTTGTAACCAAATGGTTAACTTCCTTGGTATTATGCAAAACGAATGGGCAGGCGCTCAGGCTTTCTCCTCTTTCGATACCTATCTTGCTCCCTTCGTTAAGGTAGATAACCTTACCTATAAAGAGGTTAAACAGTGCATCCAGTCTTTCATCTATGGCGTAAATACTCCTTCTCGTTGGGGTACCCAATCTCCCTTTACCAACATTACACTTGACTGGGTAGTTCCTGCCGACCTTGCCGAACTCAACTGTATTGTTGGCGGTAAGGAAATGGATTTCAAATATAAAGACTGTAAAAAAGAAATGGATATGGTAAACAAAGCCTTTATCGAAATTATGATAGAAGGCGATGCTAACGGCCGCGGCTTCCAATATCCTATTCCTACCTACTCTATTACCCGCGATTTCGATTGGTCTGAAACCGAAAACAATAAACTCCTCTTCGATATGACCGCTAAATACGGAACCCCTTACTTCTCTAACTATATTAACTCCGATATGGAACCTTCCGACGTTCGTTCTATGTGTTGCAGACTTCGTCTTGACCTTAGAGAACTTCGTAAAAAGTCGGGCGGTTTCTTCGGAAGCGGCGAATCTACCGGTTCTGTTGGCGTTGTAACCATCAATATGCCCAGAATTGCTTACCTTGCCGAAAACGAAGCAGATTTCTACGCTCGTCTTGACAGAATGATGGATATTTCGGCTCGTTCCTTAAAGGTTAAGCGTACCGTTATTACTAAACTTCTCGATGCAGGCCTTTACCCCTATACCAAGCGTTACCTTGGAACCTTTAACAACCACTTCTCTACCATCGGTCTTGTTGGTATGAACGAAGCTTGTCTAAACGCTAAATGGATTAAGAAAGACCTCATCAACGAAGAAGCTCAACAGTTTACCAAAGACGTTCTAAACCATATGAGAGAACGCCTTTCCGACTACCAAGAAGAGTATGGCGACCTATATAACCTCGAAGCTACTCCTGCAGAGTCTACCGCTTTCCGTCTTGCTAAACATGACTTAAAGCACTACCCCGACATCATTA
>JAZODO010000023.1:0-2460 GCA_045597065.1 Acutalibacteraceae bacterium
GTTTTAAAACAATGTGAAAATCATAATGTTGCTTGCTTTATGGATAAAAGCGTTCAGTTTAGCTTTACTCCTCTTTGTATGTATATTTACAGTTTATTTGAATCGCTTTCTTTTTCAACAGACAATCTCTTAAAACTTTTAAAATTAAATTTATCCGAGTTTAGCGAGGAAGAAATTTCCGAACTTGAAGATTATACTTTTGTTTGGGGTATTAAGTCAAGTGATTGGCAAAATCATTGGGAAATGAGCGTTAAAGGGCTTCAAACAAATGATGACTCTGCTTTCGACATTCAAAGACTTGCTAATATCAATAAGACAAGAGAAAAAGTAGTTAAACTTATTTCAGATTTTAGGACTTCATTTAACGGAACACCCAAAGACAGAGCAAAGGCAATTTATAACAATTTAGTTCAAAATAAAATAGATTTTAAACTTTCTGAACTTTGTTTAGCTCTTGAAAATGATGGCGATGCTTTTAATGCATCTATAATTGAGCAAAGTTGGGATTTGGTTATGGGCTTACTTGACAGTATTGTTAAGGTGTTCGATGATAAACCAATTTCCGATTCAGAATTTATAAACGCATTTACACTTGCGGCCGAAAGCGCAACAATCTCTAATGTGCCTCAAATGCTCGATGAAGTTACTTTTGGTAGTGCCGATAGAATTAGACCTTCTAAACCTAAAATTTCTATAATTCTTGGCGCAAATCAAGGCGTTTTTCCTGCTTTATCGGGAAATAGCGGAATTTTTGCAGCATCTGATAAAGATAAAATTAAAAATTTCGGTATTGCCTTAGATGATGATATTATTAAAGGCGCAATAGAAGAAAACTATCTTGTTTATTCAATGCTTTGTTGTCCTACCGACAAGGTTTATGTTTTATACTCTAAGAAATCAGCAAACGGTGAAGAACTCGAACCGTCTTCTTTTATTACCGAAATTTTAGACAAGTTTAGTTCGGTTTCTTTTAGCAATTTTATGCTTGAATGCAGTGGACAATTTGTTCCAAGAACAGCAAAATCTGCGTTTAATGAGTTTGGCGGAATGTCAGAGATAGATTCTGCTACGGTAAAAGAGTCGTTAATACAGTGTGATAGTTCTTATTCTGATAAATTTGTTGCTATTGAAGATTCGATACACGAGCCCGAATTTTCGCTTTCTCACGAAATATCAGACCGTCTATTTTCAAACGAAATTAGAGTTTCTGCAACAAAGTTTGATACATACCATAAGTGTAGCCTTTCTTTCCTTCTTAAAAATGGTATAAATTTAAGAAAACTTGAAAAAGCAGACCTTAATGTATTACAACGCGGAACTATTGTGCACTACGTTTTAGAAAACATAGTTTTAAAATTTGGTAAAAATCTCTCAAACCTTTCAACCCTTCAAATTTCGGCCGAAGTAGACAAGCTCATTAACGAATATATTATGTCGGTCAGCGGTTCAGAACTTTTAATGACTCCTCGTTTTTCATATTTACTCGAACGAATTTCTGTTTCGGTAAAAGAAATTGTAATTCATATTGCAAACGATTTCGCTCAAACCGAATTCGACCCTAAATTTTGCGAACTTGAAATTGGGGATAATGGAGATATTCCTCGTCTTGAATATACATTGTCTGATGGTTCACTAGCATACCTCGAGGGTAAAATTGACCGAGTTGATGTTTATAAAAACAACGTTCGAGTTGTCGATTATAAAACAGGAAAGCTTACGTTTGCGTTATCTGATACGCTTGTTGGCCTTAATATGCAAATGCTTTTATATTTAAGAGCTTTTATTAAAAATGGTGGCAACTTGGTTGAATCGCCCGAACCGGCAGGTATACTATATATGCCTGCAAGAAAAACGGCCGATACAAAAACTCTTAAAATGAACGGTCTTATATCTAACGAAGATGAAATCGTTTATGCTATGGAAAAGGAAAACAAGGGGGTATTTGTTCCCAAGCGAACCGATAAGTCTAAAGAACACGTTGATAAAGAAACTTTTGATTTAGTGTTTAATAAGATTGATTCGCTACTAATTAATATGGGTAACAATATTCGTAGCGGTAATTTTGCAGCGAATCCAACCGATGGTTTGCAGTCGGATGCTTGTAAATATTGTGATTTTGCAACTATTTGTAGAAGTAGCAATAAAAAGCATAATGTAGCCGTTAAATATTCTAACAACGAAATTATTGAAACTTTAAAGGCAGGTGAATAAGGTGGCATTTAATCCAACACCGGAGCAAGAATTAGCTATAAATCAAAAGGGAAGCATTCTCGTTTCTGCAGCTGCAGGTTCGGGTAAAACTGCCGTTTTGGTTGAACGAGTTGCTAAAATGCTTTTAGACAGAGAAAACCCTGTATATGCCGATAAACTTTTAGTAGTAACCTTTACTAATGCCGCCGCTGCCGAACTTCGCCAAAGAATAGAAAAAAGACTTGCCGAAGAGTTTTCAAAAAATCCTAA
>JAZODO010000024.1:0-9673 GCA_045597065.1 Acutalibacteraceae bacterium
GTTACTTCGATACAAAAGGATTCGGGAGCGTAGTCTATAATGTTTCCCTTAAAGATATTTACTGTGTCCATAATTTCTTGGTGGCGTTCGGAAGAGTTTTTAATTTTTATGAGCAGCAGTTCACGAATAAGGGAGGTTTCAAAGGGCATTTCGCTAATAGAAACAACCTCGTGAAGGCGGTTAAGTTGAAGGACTATTTGCTTTTTGGTATAAACGTCGCCGGTAGCAGCAATAGTCATTCGAGATATACCTTCGCTTTCGGTAGCCGAAACGGTTAGGCTATCGATATTAAAACCTCGGCGGGAGAACATTGATGCAACGCGAGAAAGTACGCCGAATTTGTTTTTAACGCGAATTGAAATTACAAATTGTTTCATCTATCTTCTCCTTTCTTAAAGGTTTATATCTTTCTTTTTAACAATCATTTGGTCTACTGTTCCACCGGGAGGGGTCATAGGAAGAACCATTTCGTCCATATCGATATGGCAATCGATAACTGCGGGAGTTCCCTTTTCGAACGCAGCAGCAAAGGCTTTTTCAAACTCCTTTATAGTGTTGCATTCATAACCGTCGGCTCCAAAGGCTTCGGCTAACTTTTTAAAGTTAGTTTTTCGGCCAAGCGTTGTATTAGAATAATGTTTTTGGTAGAAAATGCTTTGCCATTGGCGCACCATACCGAGAACACCGTTATTTAGAAGAACAACAATTACCGGAACATTAAACGAAACAGCGGTAGCAAGTTCGTTTAAATTCATACCAAAACTTCCGTCACCCGTAAAGAGAACGGTTTTTTTGCCCGTTGCTTTAGCGGCACCGATAGCAGCACCAAGACCAAAGCCCATTGTTCCAAGACCGCCCGAAGTTACAAAGGTTCGGGGCTTTTTGAATTTATAGCGTTGCGCTGTCCACATTTGGTGTTGGCCAACGTCGGTAGCAATTACGGTATCATCGTTTGTGTATTTGTTTACACATTCGATAATTTGGTAGGGGCGCATATCTTGAGGGTTAAAATTAGCATTTTCGTCTTTCGCCTTAAACTCGCTAACCTTTTGGCGCCATTCGGTATTGTTCTTTTCTTTAACGGCATCAGTAAGTCGAGCAACCGCATCTTTAACGTCGGCAATAATACCGAGATAGGCCGGAATGTTTTTACCGAGTTCGGCAGGTTCGATATCGATATGAATTATACGAGCGCCCGAAGCGAATTTTTTCTTATTACCTGTAGCGCGGTCAGAAAAGCGAACGCCAAGAGCAATAATAACGTCGGCTTCGGCCATTGCACGCGAAGCAGAAAAGGTTCCGTGCATTCCTTGCATACCAAGAGAGTTTTTATGTTCTCTTGAAATTGCCGAAAGGCCCATCATAGAACAACCAACGGGAGCGTCGATTTTTTCGGAAAGAGCTACAACCTCATCAGCAGCGTTACCAATAATAACACCACCGCCGCAGTATATATAAGGTCTTCTGGCTTCGGAAATAATTTCTGCCGCCGCTTGAATATTTTTATCGCTTGCCTTTTCCATTGGGTAGGGTTTTGTAACAGGCTCAACGTTATATTCGCAAGAGGCTAGTTGAACGTCTTTAGGAACGTCGATTAAAACGGGGCCCGGGCGACCTGATTTAGCAATAGTAAATGCTTCGCGAATGGTATCGGCAAGTTCTTCTACATTTTTAACGAAGTAGTTATGTTTAGTTATAGGAATAGTAACGCCCATAATATCTACTTCTTGGAAACTGTCGCGGCCGATAAGGTCGGTTGAAACGTTTCCCGTAATGGCAACAACCGGAACACTGTCGAGTTGGGCAGTAGCGATACCTGTTACAAGGTTAGTAGCACCGGGGCCGGAAGTTGCTATTACAACGCCAACTTCGCCTGTCGCTCTGGCATAACCGTCGGCAGCGTGAGCCGCACCCTGTTCGTGAGCGGTTATAATGTGCTCTATTCTGTCGGAATTATTGTAAAGTTCGTCATAGATATTTAAAACTGCACCGCCAGGATAACCAAAAGCGGTTTTACAGCCCTGCTCTATGAGAGTTTCAATAATGATTTGAGCTCCAGTGAGTTTCATTTAAGGATTCCTTTCTAAATAAAATAAGTCTACGACCCGGGATTGAGCCATAGACCTATAAATACGATTACTTTAACCAACTAAATACTAGTAAGGACGTAATCTTATTTTTGGTTTGAGGCACAACCACACTGACCGTTATTCACTAGTAGGACTAGGGTAACAACAGCTAGTAGGACTATGCTTTCAATACCGAAAATAAACATAACGATCTTACTCCTTGAATTGCATAGCAATAGTTTAACACACTAAAGAGCGTTTGTCAATAGGTTTTATGCGGTTTTTTGGCATTTTTTCGCCAAAAATTAGCCAAATTTCCGCCCAATTTTTAGATAGTTTTTGGTATATATATAAACCACTAACTTAGAATGCTGAAAACGCCCTGTTTACTTTGACATAAACTCAATATATTTTGGTAAAACTTCCTGCGGTATGTCGAGCATTTTAATTTTACCTTCGTGTATCCAAAGGATTTTATCACAAAGGTTTTTAAGCATTTCCATATTATGAGAAACAATAACAACAGTACGATTACTATCGTTGATTAGGCTTTTCATTTTTTCGAAACTTTTCTTTCTAAAGTTAGCGTCGCCAACACTTAAAACTTCGTCGATAAGCATTATTTCGGTTTCAAGTACTGCGGAAATTGAAAAAGCAAGTTTAGAATGCATACCGCTTGAATAGGTTTTAACAGGGCGGTCGATAAATTTACCGAGTTCGGAAAATTCGATAATTTCGTCCATTTTTTCTTCGATTTGTTCTTTAGAAAAACCTAAAAGCATTCCAGAAAGATAAATGTTTTCTCTACCTGTAAGCACAGGCTGAAACCCAACGCCTATAGAAAGCAAGGAAACGTTGTTACCATGTAAATCGATAGAGCCTTCATCGGGAGCAAATATTCCCGCGATAGCACGGAGAAGGGTTGTTTTACCGCTTCCGTTTCTACCAACTATTCCTAAAATTTGGCCCTTTTCTACTTCGAAAGTAACGCCCTTAACCGCTTCGAAATATTCGGCTCTATTAAGTTTTTTAAAAGAGAGCATAGATTTAATCGCAACTTTTTTAAGAAAACGGTATCTTATTTTAACATCTTTTACAGAAATTACAGATTCAGACATAAGCGCTCCTTTCTTTAAATAACTTTAACGTAGCTATTATCAAACTTATAAATAGTTTTTATTCCGATAACGCAAAGAAGAGCGGCAACAACCGTCCATATAATTAAAGCGGCAAAGTGGAAGCCTTCTCCGTTACCGAGAACTGCATAACGCATATCGCTCATAATAAGGGCAAGAGGATTTGCATTAACGAAGAAGGTGCCAAGCCAACCAATATCTACCCTTTCGCCCGCTAACATAATGTTAGCGCCTGCAAGACGGTTTTCGAGCGAGTAAAACACCCCCGAAACATAAAAGAATAGCCTTAATACAATGGTTGTAACGTTAGCAAGGTCTTCTACAAAAGCGCCAAAGTGAGTCATAAAAAGACAGATACCAAAGGTAAATAAGAAAAGTAGCGCAAATAAAGGAATTACCATTAGAATTTGAGGCCCGATAACAACCGGTAGACCTATTCCGAAAAGAGCGTTTAAAACCGCTTCGCCTATTAAGAAAACGGCGGTAAGAACAAACGAAACAAACATTTTAAAAGCATTTACGCCTATTCTTTGAATAACAAAAATATGTTTAGGTATATACACCTTTGTAACAATAGTTCTGTTAGAAACTATTGTTCTAACACTTGTTTGAACCGATTTGCTGAAAAATTGCCAACAGTTAAGGCCGATAAATACGAAAACCGGAAAATGCGGTTCTCCGCTTCTGAAGATAAGAATAGCTATAAAAGCATAAACCATCATAAAAAAGAGCGGGTCTAAAAGCAACCAAAGCCAACTTAAAAACGAACCGGCAACTTCGGCTTTAAGTTCTGATTTAGTTGAATATGTAACATAGTTTAGAAATTTTTTAATATCTTTAAAAAAGCGTTGCATAAAAACTAATACCTGCTTTCTAAAAAATAAATTACTTAGTGTTTAGCGATTTAGAAAATTCTTTTGAATAAACACAACCGCAATAGTCTTGCCTATAAAGGTTATAAATTGCAGATAGTTCTATTGAGCGTTTATAGCCGTTTTTCTTTTTAAAATCGGAAAAAAGGTAAGGAATATTATATGTTTTTGATAACTCTTCGCCAATTTCATTTAACCACTCAGCGTTTTTATGGGGACTTATAGAAAGGGTTGTTGTAAAAAAGTTGAATCCATTTTCAGCGGCATATTTAGCCGACCGTTTTAGGCGAAGATAGTAACACCTTTTACAACGCTGGCCGCCTTCGGGCAAAGATTCATACCCTTTAGCAATTTCGAAAAACTCGGTAGGATTATAGTTTTCGCTAACAATTTTTACGCCACTTAAATTAGGCATTTCGCTAACAAGCCTAGAAAGTTCGTTTAAGCGAAATTTATATTCACTTTCGGGCGAAATATTTGGGTTATAATAATAAAGAGTAATTTCAAAAAAAGCGCTTAAATATTCGAGAACATAGCTAGAACAAGGGGCACAGCAAACGTGAAGCAAAAGGGTTGGCTTTTTAGGAGAATTTTTAATTTTTTCTAAAACGCTTTCGGTAAATTTAGAATAATTTACAGACACATATTTACCCCCTTTCTTTTTACTGCATTATACCACAAAATGCAATATTTTATCAAGTTATTAATATTGTATTAATATATTTATGTTATTTTTATAGCGGAGGTGATTTAAGTTGAAGATAACATATAGACAACTAAGAAATCACATAAAAGAAAATAAAACAACATTTGTCGTTTATATTATTTTACGCGTTATTGTAATTTCGGCACTAGTATTTTCTGTATTAAGGCGCGATTTTGAAACGGCTTTCTTTTGCGCTCTTTCGCTAATATTGTTTTTACTTCCCGCTTTTTGCGAAACTGCATTTAGCCTTGAGTTGCCAACCGCGCTTGAAATTATAATTTTGCTTTTTATTTTTTCGGCCCAAATACTCGGCGAAATAGGCTACTTTTACGTTAGAGTTCCCCATTGGGATACTATGCTTCACACAATAAACGGTTTTATTTGCGGCGCTATTGGCTTTGCGCTTGTAGACTTATTAAACCGAAACCAAAGTTTTAAACTAACACTTTCCCCTATTTTTATGTCGGTTGTATCTTTTTGTTTTTCTATGACAATTGGAGTTTTATGGGAATTTTTAGAATTCGGAGCCGATATGTTTCTTCATACCGATATGCAAAAAGATTTTATTATAACCGAACTTTACAGTATTGCGCTCGACGCTACCAAAACGAATCAAACAATTCATTTAGGGCCTATAAACGAAGTTGTAATAAACGGAGAAATGTTGCCGATTAACGGATATATCGATATTGGACTTATAGATACTATGAAAGACCTTTTAGTAAACTTTTTGGGAGCAATAATTTTTGCGGTAATAGGTTTTTTCTACGTTAAAACACGCGGTAAAGGGAAATTTGCCGAACAGTTTATTCCTAAAATAAGAAAAAAGCCTTAATTACACTAAGGCTTTTTTCTTATTCGAACCGAAATTTCGCCGCTATCTAAAATTATAGTTTCGCTTTCGGTTTTAACTATTAGAGCGCCGTTTTCGGTTATATCTTGAACCAGTCCGTTTAAAACAGCGCCATTTTTTTCAAAGGTAATTTCTTTACCCAAAACTATTGAGCGTTTTTTATAGCGGCTTATATAGTTAGAGTTTTCTTTAAGCTCTGTTAAAATATTTTGAGCAATTTTTGCGGCAAGTAGGTTTTTAGAAAGGGTTGGCGCATTTATACCGGCCGCAATAGTTTTAAGTTCTTTAGGGAAAGACCTAACATTTAGGTTAACGCCAACACCAACTATAACGCCAAGGGTAGCGTTAGTATTAGGGTCTTTTACATTTTCGCAAAGGATTCCGCAAATCTTTTTGTTTTTTAAATAAATATCGTTTACCCATTTTATTCCGACAGAAAGGCCGGTTAACTCTTCTACCGCTTCGGCTACGGCAACCGAAGAAAGGGTTGTAATTTTAAGGTTGTTTTCATAGTTTGCGGGCAAGGCTAAGGTCATATAAAGGCCGCCGTTCGAATAAAAACTACGTCCCCTTCTACCGCGGCCTGCCGTTTGGTTTTGGGCAATAAAAAGCGCAGGAAGTTGCACCCCTTCTTTTAAAGCGGACGCGGCCTTTGTATTAGTAGAGTCGACCGAATCAAAGGCATATACGTTTAAAGACTCTTTTATTGCGCCTTTAATTTTTGAGGGGCTAAGTTTATCTTTTTGGGCTATACCTAATTTAGATAAAGCAACATTTAGAAGATTAGCAACCTTAAAGGCTAAAACAAGTTTAATAAGGTCGGGCAAAACGAAGGGTAAAACGGTAGTTAAAAGCACCGCATAGTAAGAAGATTCACCCGAGTATACCATAAACCAAACACTACCAAGCGCATAGCATAAAATAAGGCCTATTAAAAGATAAAGCCATCTAAGTTTTTTAGAAAAAAATAAAGATAAAACACCATTTACAACAGGAATAAACAAAAAGCCTATTATAAAACCGCCTGTTGGGCCAAATAAGGCACCTAAGCCGCCCTGAAATCCTGAAAAAACGGGAAGACCCAACGCGCCTATAAAAATATAGGCTAAAACTGATAAAAAAGACCATTTAAAACCTAAAAAAATACACGCCACAAAAACGCCCAACGTCTGAAGAGTAAAGGGCACAGGCGTAGGCACAGTAATTAAAGCACATATTACGATTATTGCCGTAAAGATGGCGGAAAGGGTTGTTTTAAAAAGACTATCAGTTTTGTTCATAGGTTTATTTTACCATATAAAAAAGTGTTGTCAACCGAAAAAGAAAACATAAGTAATTTTAAAATGTTAAAAATAAATATATGAAAATTTTAAGATTTATAAAAAAACTGATTCCTTTTAAGGGAAAAGAATTTAGTTCGTTTAAAAGCAGAACAAAACTGTTTTTAACGCTTGGTCTTTGCGTTAATATAGCATTTGCATTTTATAATATTTTTACAGGAGTTTTATACCGTTCTATATGGTTTGGAGGAGTAGCGGTTTATTATATTATGCTTTGTGTTATAAAGTTTTTTCTTGTTTTAAGAGGTTTTAATCGAAAAGAAGGCGATATAAAAGAACTTTATGATTTTAGAGTTTGTTCGATTATGCTTTTAACGCTAAACCTTACTATAAGCGGGCTTATTTGCCAAATGATATGGCAAAACAAGATTCATTTATATAGCCAAACCGTAATTTTAGGAACAATTGGTTTTACGCTTTTTAGGCTTTCTGCCGCAATAATTGATACCGTAAGGCTTAAAAAGTTTTTTACCCCTACCCTATACGCCGCAAAATCTCTTAGCCTTTCGGTTGCGCTTATGTCTTTTTTCTCGCTTTCTGCGGCACTATTAGACCGAGCAAAAATACCTCTTACTTTTAAACGCGGCTTGAACACTATTTCGGGAAGCGTTGTTGGAGTTGTTGTTATTGCCGTAGCTTTAAAGGCGCTTTTAAAGGCCGAAAGGTTTATTAAAAACAAATAAAGTTCGGCAAATGTTGCCGAACTTTATTTAAAATTATTTTGTTGGAATAACAAACTTTTTGTTTTCTAAAACGCAGTCTTCGGTTATATTATTTAGTTCTTTTATTTCTTTTACGCTACTATTATAACGGCGCGCAATATCCCAAATTTTTTCTCCCTCTTCGGCAAAATATAAAACAATTTTTCCTGCTAAAGGTTTTGGTTGAGGTTCGGTTTCCTCTTCTACCCCTATTAAAACAAACTGTTTAGCGCTATTATAAACGGTTGCTTCTATTTGAGGTTCGACACAAACCGCTATGGTATTTGCTCCAATTATTGTATATGAACAGTGCGCAACGCTTAAAGCAAAATCTACCGACGGCATATCTAAAACTTCGTTTAACGAATAGGCGTATTCAAAGTCGATAGGTCTTTCGTAGCAAACGGGAATTCCGTCGCAGTCGTAGGCCAAAATATTGACGTTTGCCGTACCGCTAATTTTTAAAAGTTCGTTTTCAAACCTTTCGGTTGACTTTTTAATTTCGCACCACATATCTATTACCGAGCCAATAGCGCCATCGGTAAATTCTAAGGTTTTTTTAGCAACAAACCTTTCGTTTATTGTTTCTTTTATCTTTTTAAAAGCAAACTCGTTTCTATGAATTTTACATTCTCCCGAAGTTGAATATGCGTCTAGAATAACGGGTATTTCGGTGTTGCAATAGGCTTTTACCGAAACATTAAGCTTTATAGAAACCGAAAACGACCTTACTTCGTCGTTTATGTTTGGCCTAGCCGATACGTCGCAAAATAACACCGTTGCTTTACAATGGCACTTACATTCTTCGGAAATGTCTTCTACATCGATAAGTTGGCTAAACGGAAAACTGTCTTCGAAATTTTGGGGGCGAGTTCCCTCTTCGGGAAGGTAAAGGACATAAACCTTAACCGTTCCTTTTACCATTACCTTCCCGCTTATTATTTTTACCTCGTCTACTACCGCACCGGCCGAATACCTTATTATTTCTCCTACCGAAGGTTGGCCGTTACCTACCGAAATTTCATCATCTACAATAAGATTTTTATCTCCTTTTCCTATTGGAACCGTAAGGCCTGTTAAAGAAATTTGTTGTTCGATAGATTTACTGTCGATATCGCAGATAATTTCTTGTTCTTTAACCTCTGACACTAATACATTTATACCGATTAAACCATTTAAAGTTATAGTGTGGTCATGAATAGAAGAGTTAAATCTTTCGCTGGAAATTTCGGCAAAAACTTCGCCGTTTGAAAGATTTTTATCGGCTTCAAAGGTTTTCGAAAAAGGAACTACCTGGGTAGCGCTCTTAAGGCAATTATCCTTTGTAATATAGATTACAAAAAGCATTACCGTTCCCTCTACCGTTAGGGTTTTATCTGATAAAGATTTCGAAGTTATCGAGGCTTTATGGCAACATTTTAGGATTTTGTCCGGTTCGGATTCATAAAGTGAGGTTATGCTGCTTTCAACCGCGATTTCGGCCGCTTCGCAAAAAAGAGACTGTTCGGTTTTAATTGTATGTTTAGTAACCTTGATATCCATAAAATTTCTCCTTTGAATACAAATACATTAAAAACATATTCGAAAACTCCTTAAAATATGAAAAAAGCCGAAGAAAAACTTCGGCTTTTAAAAAATTTAACTATGTAGTTATTCGGTTTCGGTTTTTTTAACCTTAAAAATAAGACGTAAAATTCCACTTAATATTTTAGGACTTTTAACAAGTACCACCTTCATATATACCCTCCTAACAGCAAGTTTTTGCATATGCCAAACCAAGTATTATAACCGCTATGGCAAGTAAAACAACCAACCATCGTATCGGCAAAAAGAAAGCCAACATTAGGCCTGTGCTAAAGGCGGCTATTAAAATTCCACACTTGGTTCCACGATAATTTCTTTTACGTTTAATAAAACCACCGCCCCTTACAAAGTGTTTTATAAACCACCTAATACAGTATATTTAAAGACATAAAAAAAGTGATAAAAAAATATG
>JAZODO010000025.1:0-3690 GCA_045597065.1 Acutalibacteraceae bacterium
GAACGGCTTGGAAAAGAGAAAGAAGAATAAACAAAAAACACCATTTCTTTAAAGAAATGGTGTTTTTTGTTTATTCTTCTTTCTCTTTTCCAAGCCGTTCTATTTGGGGGCCGAAGTCGTGGTCGTTGAAAACGCCGGCCTTAGCCGCTTCGCGGTATTGGCGAGGAGTTGCTCCATATTCCTTTTTAAAGTCGCGTTGGAAATTAGCCGTTCCCGAATAGCCGCAGGTTTCACAAATTTCGTTAGATTGCATATCGGTTTCGCGGCAAAGTTTAGCGGCATAGCGAAGCCTAAATTTTTTAACGGCGGCATAAAGGGTAACCCCGGTATACTCCTTAAAAATTCGGTTTAGATAGTTCGGGTTCATATCAAAATGTTCGGCAACCGATTGTAAGGTTAACTTTTTACGGAAATTATCTTCAATATAAAGCCAAATATCGTGAGCCTTTAAATTTTCGTGGCGGTTGCGGTGGCCGGGGTTTGTATTTACGCTATTGGTAAACAACATTATTATAACATTTAAAAGGCAATCTTGAATAAAAAGTTCATCTTGATTTTCGGCCCTTTTACGGCTTTCTAAAAGCAGTAATAAGTTTTCAATATGGGTTATCATCTCTTCGCTAAGTACGGTTATAAGGTTAGACTTGTTGCGAAGCATACTTCTTACAAAGCGTTCGGGCATACATTTAACCGGTAAAACAAGCCTATGAACGGTTGTAGGCTCTTTAATTTCGAGTTCGTGAAAATCGCGAAGGCGGAGCACATAGGCCGAACCCCTTTTATATTCGTAGGGAATATTATTTAGGCGGTGTATTCCCTCTCCGCTTGTTACGAATTCTATTAAATAGTTTTCGTGCCAATGAATGGGTTCGCTTTTTGCTTCATATTTTTCTGCAAGGGTAAATAGCCTGTTTCGATAGTTCATTTCGAAACGAGGTTCTTTAGATTTCATTCTATTTTCCCCCTTTTTCTACAAGGTAATTAGAAATTTCAGAGAGTTCTTTCATACTAAGGCTTTCACTACGCGCGGTTTCGGGTAAATTAAGGGCGGCCAGCGCTTCTCTTAAAAGGTCTTTACTAATTCCCATACCGGCCGAAACGGTATTAACAAGCGTTTTACGGCGTTGAGCAAAACAAGCCTTTACAAAACGGAAAAATTCCTTTTCATCTAAAAGGTTATATTCGGGCGCTTCGCGTAAGGTTAGTTTTATAACCGCGCTATCAACGTTAGGGGGCGGCATAAAACTATAACGGTCTACCTCGAATAGAATTTCGCTTTTAGCAAAGTAGTTTACCGCAACCGTAACGGCGCCCGATTCGCGGCTTCCAACCTCGGCACAAATTCGCTCGGCCGCTTCTTTTTGAACCATAACGGTAATATTGTTAATAGGAAGCCTACTTTCGAGCAACATCATAATTATAGGCGAGGTTATATAATAAGGTAAATTAGCGCAAACGGCAACCTTTTTACAATCGGCAAATTTTTCTTTAATAAGCCCTTCTAGGTCTAACTTCATAGCGTCGCCAAAAATAAGCTCAACGTTATCTTTATCGGCAAGCGTTCGATTTAAAACGGGTTTCAACTTTTGGTCTAACTCGATAGCAACAACCTTTTTAGCGTTTTCGCAAAGTTCGCGGGTTAAAACACCTGCGCCGGGGCCAATTTCAAGAGCGCCCGTTTCTTTGTCTAGCGCCATACGGGCCATTTCGGGGCAAACCTCGGGGTTTACTAAAAAGTTTTGGCCAAGCGCCTTTTTAAGATTAAAACCTTCGCTTTTTAGAATTTTTTGAAGAGTATCGTAATTTGCTAAATTCATTGTAAATCTCCAACATTAAAAGTTAAAAATCAAATATATTTACAACTAAATTATAAACCATAAGTCCTCAAAATGCAACAACATCTTTTAAAAAAACTATTCTTTCACCAAAAACAGTTTATTTTTTTAAAAAGCGCTAAACCCTTATTAAAACACATCTTTTTAGACAAGGTTCGACAAAAATGCGGCTGTTTTGTACGCATGTGGCGTACATTTGTATATTCCTACAAAACAAAAACTGCTAAAAGCACAAATTTTTATGTTTTCGATAGTGCTTTTTTGTTGACAAACAGTGCTTAAAAGTTTATACTTTAGTATGTTAAACTGTTAATTGTTTAGTAATTTGAATTTCTTAAGGAGGAAATTTTATGCTTAAAAACGAATATCTTAAAAAAGTGTTTGCCGACGTAGAAAAGCGTAACGCTGGCGAACCCGAGTTCCTTCAGGCTGTTCTTGAAGTGTTAGAATCTTTAGAACCCGTTGTTGAACAAGACCCTAGATTTGAAAAGGCCGGCGTTATTGAACGCATGGTTGAACCCGAACGCCAAATCTTCTTCCGCGTTCCTTGGGTAGACGATAACGGTAACGTTCAGGTAAACCGCGGCTTCCGCGTACAATTCAACTCGGCTATCGGCCCCTATAAGGGCGGTATCCGTTTCCATCCCTCGGTTAACGCTTCTATTATGAAGTTCTTAGGCTTTGAACAAACCTTTAAAAACAGCCTTACCTCTCTCCCCATGGGCGGCGGCAAGGGTGGCGCCGACTTCGACCCCCGCGGCAAGTCTGACGGAGAAGTTATGCGCTTCTGCCAAAGCTTTATGACCGAACTTTCTAAACACATTGGCGCAAATACCGACGTACCTGCCGGCGATATTGGCGTTGGCGCTCGCGAAGTTGGCTATATGTTTGGCCAATACAAGCGCCTTAGAAACGAATTTACCGGCGTTTTAACCGGTAAGGGTATTGCTTACGGCGGTTCTCTTATTCGCCCCGAAGCTACCGGTTTTGGCGCAGTTTACTATGTAGAAAATATGCTCGCTTCCTTTGGCGAAGAAATTAAGGGCAAAACCTTCGCAGTTTCCGGTTTCGGTAACGTTGCTTGGGGTACCGTTAAAAAGATTAACGAACTCGGCGGTAAGGTTGTTACCATTTCCGGCCCCGACGGTTACGTTTACGATGAAGACGGCGTTTCTACCGAAGAAAAGGTTAACTTTATGCTCGAAATGAGGTCTTCTGGCCGCGATAAGGTAGAAGACTACGCTAACAAGTTTGGCGTTCCCTTCTTTAAGGGTCAACGCCCCTGGGCTACCAAGGCAGACGTTGTTATGCCTTGCGCTACCCAAAACGAAGTTGGCATTGACGACGCTAAAAACATTGTTGCTAACGGCGTTAAATACTACGTTGAAGTTGCTAATATGCCCACTACCGCAGAAGCAGTTGCTTACCTTAAAGAAAACGGCGTAGTTATCGCTCCTTCTAAGGCAGTAAATGCCGGCGGCGTTGCAGTTTCCGGTTTAGAAATGAGCCAAAACTCTATGCGTTACAGCTGGACCGCAGAAGAAGTAGACGCTAAACTTAAACAGATTATGAAAAACATTTTCGACGCTTCTGCTGCCGCTGCTAAAAAATACGGTATGGAAGGCGACCTTATTGCCGGCGCTAATATCGCAGGCTTCGAAAAGGTAGCCGACGCTATGATTGCTCAAGGCGTTTGCTAATTAAAAACTACATAAATTAAAGCACCGTGAATTCACGGTGCTTTTTTATTGCACTTTTTATTGTTTTATAGTATAATTCTAACCATAAACAAAAAGGATGTGTTTATATGAAGAAAAAAATAGTTTCTATAATTATTTATTCAACCCTTGCTCTT
>JAZODO010000026.1:0-17305 GCA_045597065.1 Acutalibacteraceae bacterium
GCCTTTTCTATTATTTCCTTAGCCGCATTATAGGCTTGATTTTTAATTTGTTCCATTTTATTCTCCTATATATAAGGTATATTTCAATTATACACACCGAAATAAAAAAATCAACATTGATTATTTGTCGCATAATATATATAATAGAATTATAATATAAGTAATTTACATTATATTAAATAATTTTAAAATAACGGAGGTTAAGATGAAGTCTTTTATTCATATATTACTGGCTTTGGCGTTGGGTATAAGCCTTGTTGGTTGCGGCACTTCAAGTCAAAACGAATCTTCTACCCCTTCGGCTTCGATAGAAACCTCTTCTAAAACGAGCTCGGTTGTTGAAAGTTTTAACACAAGTTCCGATACGGTGTCGAGCCAACCCGCAAACACAACTCTAAACCAAGGCTACCCCGAGGAGGAAAGCGATATTATAGACTTTAGTTCTTGGAAACTTGCCCTTGTAAACCCTAAAAACGCGTTGCCCGAAAATTTTAACCCTAACCTTTCGCTTATTTCTAAAGATTTCGCAGGGTTTGAGGGGGCATCTTTCGATTCGCGCGCGATTGGCCAACTACACGCTATGTGTAACGCGGCAAAGGCCGACGGAATTAAACTAACCGTTATTTCGGCCTACCGCACCAACGATTTTCAAACCTATAACTTTAACCGCAAGGTAAACAGAGTTATGGAAGCCAACCCCGCCCTTACAAGAGAACAGGCCGAAGAAGAGGCCGCAAAGGTTGTTGCACGCCCGGGAACCAGCGAACATCAGCTTGGACTCGCGGTAGATTTTAATTCGGTTGAAGACAGTTTTCGTTATACCTCGGCCTATACCTGGCTTAAAGCCCACTGTACCGAATATGGTTTTATTTTAAGGTATGGCGACGATAAACAAGACAAAACCGAAATCATTCCCGAACCCTGGCACTACCGCTATGTTGGGGTTGCGGCTGCAAAGGCTATAACCGCACAGGGCCTTTGTTTAGAAGAATTTTTAGAGCAAAATTCTTCTAATAACTAAAATAGACTTGTATTATAATAAATTTTAAGTTAAAATAAAGGTGCATACACTGTATGCAGAAAGTGAGGACTGCAAATGCTTGACAGAACCCAAACGTTTTCTCTTGGAACCGACCAAGAACAAGAAATAAGAAATATTATTCTTACCGTTTACGAAGCTCTTCGCGAAAAAGGCTATAACCCTATAAACCAACTTGTGGGCTATATTTTGTCGGAAGACCCTACCTATATTACTACCCACAACAACGCGCGTAACCTTATTCGCAGAATAGACCGCGACACCCTTTTACAAAACCTACTCAAATATTATTTAACCCACTAATTCGGAGGCTTTTTATGAACTTTATTCCAGCTGGGGCAAACGGTTTGGTAGACTGTTTTTTACTAGTTAAGGTTGCCAACAAAAAAACCTCTTCTAAGGGCGACGAATATTTAGATTTAACCCTTGCCGACAAGTCGGGCGAAATAAACGCTAAACTTTGGTCCTATATTCCTACCCTTCACGGAGAATATATGCCGGGCGACGTTGTAAAGGTTCGCGGAAACGTAAGCCAATATAACGGGGCCGACCAACTTCGAATTGAAAAAATTCGCCACGCTACCCCGGGCGACCAGGTCGATACTTCCGGTTTGGTTCAAAGCGCCGATTATTCGGGCGAGCAAATGTTTAGCGAACTTTTAGAACTTGCAAACGGTTTTAAAGATAACGACCTTAAAGCTATTGTTACAACCCTTTTATCAGAAAATAAAGAAAAGTTGCTTTATTGGCCGGCCGCCTTTAAACTTCATCACGCTATTCGTTCGGGCCTTATGATGCACGTACTGTCTATTGTGCGCCTAGCCGAGCGCGTTAGCGAAGTTTACCCCTTCATAGACCGCGACCTATTGCTTGCGGGCGCTATGCTACACGATATTGCCAAAACTACCGAATACGAAATGACCCCGTCGGGCCTTGCTTCGGGCTATACGGTAGAGGGTAATCTTGTAGGCCACCTTGCAACAGGCGCTATGATGATTGGCGACACAGCTAAAAAGCTTGGCATAAATTCCGAAGTAGTTATGCTTTTACAGCATATGGTTCTTTCGCATCACGGAGAACCCGACTTTGGCGCAGCGGTACGCCCCGCCTTTATAGAAGCCGAACTTTTAAGCCAACTAGATATGATAGATGCGCGTATGTTCGAAATGAAAGAGGCTACCGAAAGCGCCGAAAAGGGCGGCTTTACGGGAAAACTTTGGAGTATGGACAACCGCAAACTTTATAACCATGGGCGCGGAGATTTTGATAAGGAAACAAAGTTATTTTAGGAGATAATGATATGACAAAAACGATGGTTTGTATTTATGCTCTGTTAATACTGTTTGTTGTTATGTTTTGTCTTGGCTTTGTTTTAACCCCTTGGATGAGTTTTCTTTCATTTGTTCCTCTTTGTGTCAGTGCGATAATATTGTTTTACTCTAGATATATTAAAAAATGAACCAACTCCCAAAAAGAAAACATCCGCGACTTAAAAATTTTGATTACAGAGAAAACGGATTATATTTTTTAACTGTTTGCGTTAAAGATAAATCTATTCGGCTGTGCGAAATTGTAGGGCGCGACGTCCTCGACGCGCCGAAAATTTTATTATCATCTGTTGGTAAAATTGTTGAAAAATATATTTATTCTATAAACAATGTAGAAAATGTAACGGTTGAAAAATTTGTTATCCTGCCCGACCATATACACCTTCTTCTTTTTGTAGACAATCCTGACGGCGCGTCGAGGACGTCGCGCCCTACTCATTCTCTAATTTCCCGAACAATTTCGGGTTTTAAAAGATTGTGCAACAAAGAAGTTCAAAAAAACATTTGGCAAGTTTCTTTTTACGACCACGTGATAAGAAACGAAGCCGATTACAAAACCCATAATAGATATATTGAAGATAACCCTACTATGTGGCTGTTAAATAAACACAACATTTAAAAAATTAAGGAGATAAAAATTATGACTATTACAAAAGATATGCTTATTGGCGATGTTTTAGATATTGACGTTGGTTGTGCCGAATATTTCTTTGAAATTGGTATGCACTGTCTTGGTTGCCCCGCTTCTCGCGGCGAAACTATTGAACAGGCTTGTGAAGTTCACGGAACCGACGTAGACGCACTACTCGAAAAACTTAACAACTATTTTTCTAAATAATGAGACAACTTAAAACTCGACTTTACACAGTATCGACCCTCGTGCCAAAAGGTGCGAGGGTCGCCGACATAGGTACCGACCACGGTCATTTACCCATTTATTTGGTTCAAAACGGTATTTGCCCTATCGCAATAGCCTGCGACATTAAGGAAAGCCCCCTTGAAAATGCTAAGGAAAACATTAAAAAGGTTGGTCTTTTAATAGAAACCAGGCTAGGCGCCGGGCTAGACCCTGTTGCCCCAAACGAAGTAGACTGTATTACTATTGCAGGAATGGGGGGCGAGGTTATTTCTTCTATTTTAGCGGCCGCTCCTTGGGTAAAAAGCGATAAATACACCCTTATTTTGCAACCTATGACCTCGGCCGACAGTTTGCGCCGTTGGCTTTGCGAAAACGGGTTTAATATTGTAAGCGAAACGGCTTGTGAAGAAAACGGCAAGGTTTATACCGTTATTAAGGCAGCCTTTTGCGGCGAATGTTCTACCCCTAGCGAAACCTTTTGCCGAATAGGAAAACTGGTACCCTCTACTACCGCCGCTGTTAAGTACACCGAAAAGCAAATTCGTATTATAGCCGACTGTATAAACGACCGAAAGCAAAACGGACTTATTACCACCGAACTCGAAAAGGTTTTAGCCGAAATAGAGGCCCTTTTAAACCTTTAATTTATATAAAACGGAGCCCTTTATGCCACTTGACGGAATTTTTTTAAACCACCTAAAAGAAGAACTGCAAATTACGGTTGGCTGCCGAGCCGACAAAATTCACCAACCTTCAAAAGACGAGTTGGTTATGCTTTTGCGCTCTTCGGGTTTTACCGGCAAACTTCTTATTTCGGCCCGTTCGGGCTCTTCAAGGGTTCATATTACCTCGGCTTCTTTCGATAACCCTGCCGAACCGCCCGCTTTTTGTAAACTTATTAGAAAACATCTTTCTTCGGCCAAAATTACGGCGGTTGAACAAATAGGACTAGACCGAATTTTAATCTTCCGTTTTATGACCTATAACGAAATGGGCGACACTATTTACCCATTTTTGGTTGTTGAACTTATTACCGGCCGCGCAAACATTATTCTTTGCGACCAAAACGGCCGAATTCTAGACGCTCTAAAACGTTCCGATATAGAAAGTTCGGCTCGTCTTATTCAGCCCGGCGCTACCTATACTCTACCCGAAAGGGAAGAAAAGTTAAACCCATATACCGCTTCGGTAAAAGATATGGCGGCGGCTATAACAAATTCGGCTAGGCCTTTGGGGGGCGCGTTTACCGCCGGTATCGACGGCGTTTCTCCCCTAGTTTCGCGCGAACTCGGAGGAAACATAACCCCCGATATTGACAAATCGGCAACCGATTTAACCGCTAGCGAACAAGATGCGTTAGAGGGCGTTTTATTGGCCTTTAAAGAAGGTCTTAAATCCCCCGCCCCATATATTTTAAAAGATACTTCGGGCGAAGGCAAAGATTTTTGCTATTTACCTATAACCCAGTACGGAAGTACCATTTCTTGCGAAAGGGCTCAGTCGTTTAGCGCCCTTTTAGACGGCTTTTATTTAGAGCGCGATAACAAGGCTAGAATTAAAGCGGCTTCGCTCGACATTTTAAAACTTTTAAACAACCTTAAAAACCGAACCGAACGAAAAATGCAGTACCGAATTCAAGACCTTGAAAAGTGTAAAAACCGCGAAGAATACCGCATTTTCGGCGAACTTTTAAAGGCTAATATTTACGCTATCGAAAAAGGGGCCGGTTCTGCCCGAGTTCAAAACTATTATAGCGAAAATTTAGACTTTATAAATATTCCGCTAGACCCTTCTCTTTCGGTTTCGGCCAACGCGGCAAAATATTTTAAGGAATACAAAAAGACCTATACCGCCGAACAAACTCTAACAACCCTTTTAGAAAATGATAAAAAAGAACTTGCCTATTTAGAATCGGTTTTAGAGAGCCTTTCTCGCGCACAAAATGCAGCCGACCTAATAGAAATTAAAGAAGAACTTTACGACGCGGGGTATATTTACAAAACTCAAAACCAAAAACGCCGCGTTGCCGTTTCTAAACCGCGCGAATTTATATCGGAGGGCGGCTTTAAAATTTTGGTAGGTAAAAACAACCGAGAAAACGACCTTTTAACTACCAAAATGGCTTCGAAAAGCGATTTATGGTTTCATACTAAAAACATACCCGGTTCCCACGTTGTTTTATTTACCGAAGGCAAAGAGGTCGACGAAGAGTCGCTCCTTTTTGCGGCAAGTCTTGCGGCAGGTTTTTCTAAGGCCAAAGAGGGCGAAAACGTTCCGGTAGACTTTACCGAAATTAAAAACGTTAAAAAGCCGGCCGGCGCTAAACCCGGTATGGTAATCTATAAAGCAAATAAAACCATTTACGCTAAACCCTTTAAGGAGATTTTATGATAAATTCTAAAACCTTAAACATTCATAAAACGGGCGAAGTTTTATACCTTACCTTCCCTAAAATAGAGGCTTCAGGGGCCGCTATTCACGCCTTTTCTACCCGCCTTGGCGGAGTAAGCGGCGGCGACTGTGCTAAAATGAATTTTAGTTTTAGCCTAGATAAAAACGAGGCCGACGTTTTAGAAAACTTTAAGATTTTCACTTCTGCCTTTGGCGGCGATTTTAATAAAATCGTTCTTTCTAAACAAACCCATACAAAAAACGTTAAAATCGTAACCGAAGATGATATTGGAAAGGGCGTTACAAAAGAACTCGACTACACCGACGTAGACGGCCTTATAACCAATATTAAGGGCGCGGTTTTGGTTACCCAATATGCCGACTGTACCCCACTCGCCTTTTTAGACCCTAAAAAGAGGGTTGTTGCAACCTCTCATGCAGGTTGGCGCGGAACGGTTGCCGACATAGGGGGCGAAACGGTTAAACTTATGGCCGAAAGGTTCGGCTCTAACCCAAAAGACATTATTTGCGGAATAGGGCCTAATATAGGCAAATGTTGTTACGAGGTAGATGACCCCGTTATTTCGGAAATAAATAAACTTTCTCTAATAGATAAATCAGCATGTTTTACCGATAAGGGAAACGGAAAATATATGCTCGATTTGCGCGAAACCAACCGCCAACTATTAGTTAAAGCGGGAATTTTGCCCGAAAATATCGATGTTGCCGACCTGTGTACATGTTGCCATAGCGATATTTTTCATTCCCACCGAGCAACCACCGGAAAACGCGGAACACTTGCGCTTATGATAGCGCTTAAATAAAAACGCCATAAAACCTACTCAATTTAGATAAAAATACAACATGGTACTTTACAACGCTAAAGAGATAATGTATAATTATATAAATTTACAAATACCATAAGGACTGATAGCTATGCCCCAAAAAATAAGCGACCAAATGATTAACGATTTATATGAACTTTTTTCTAAAATTGATAACCCCGAAGATTTTCGTCTTTTACTCGACGACCTTTGTACCTATAAGGAAATAGAGCAAATGGCGGGAAGAATTGCGGCCGCTAAACTTTTTATGGAAGGCAAAACCTATAACCAGGTAATAGAGGCAACTAACATTAGTTCGGCAACCCTTTCGCGTGTTTCGCGTTGTGTTCAGCGCGGAGTAGGTTACCGCAAGTTCTTAAACATAAACCCAAAGGAGAGCAAATAATATGAAAATAGATACCGCTTGTATTCACGAAGGCTATAAACCAAACCAGGGCGAACCCCGCCAACTTCCCATTTGGCAAAGCACAACCTTTAAATACGACACCAGCGACTATATGGGTAAACTTTTCGACCTTGAAGAATCGGGTTATTTTTATACCCGCCTTCAAAACCCCACTAACGATGCCGTAGCCGCTAAAATTTGCGCTATGGAAGGCGGCGTTGCAGGTATGCTTACCTCTTCGGGCCAAGCCGCTAACTTTTACGCTATTTTTAATATTTGCGAGTCGGGCGACCACTTTATTGCTTCTTCGGCAATTTATGGCGGAACATATAACCTGTTTGGCGTTACTATGAAAAAAATGGGTATCGAATGTACCTTTGTAGACCAAAGCCTTCCCGAAGAAGAGTTAGAAAAATACTTTAAGCCTAACACCAAGGCTGTTTTCGGCGAAACTGTTACCAACCCCACCGTTACCGTTTTCGACTTCGAAAAATTTTCTCGCCTTGCCCATAAGCACGGCGTTCCCCTTATTGTAGATAACACCTTTGCTACCCCCGTAAATTGCCGCCCCTTTGAGTGGGGTGCCGATATTGTAACCCACTCTACAACAAAATACATGGACGGCCAGGGCGTAGGGGTTGGAGGTTGTATTGTAGACAGCGGAAACTTCGATTGGGCTAAATACCCCGAAAAGTTCCCCGGACTTTGCACCCCCGACGAATCTTATCACGGAATTACTTATACAGAGCGTTTCGGCAAAGGCGCTTATATTACCAAGGCTACAGCCCAACTTATGCGCGACCTCGGTTCTATTCAGTCGCCCCAAAACGCTTTCTACCTAAACCTTGGTCTTGAAACCCTTGCGGTTAGAATGGACCGCCATTGTGCTAACGCTTTGGCCGTTGCAAAGTTTCTTAAAGCGCAAGATAAGGTTGCTTGGGTTCACTACGCAGGGCTTGAAGACGACGAATACCATAGCCTTGCAAAGAAGTATATGCCCAGAGGCACCTGTGGCGTTTTAGCCTTTGGAATTAAGGGCGGAAGAGAAAAGTCTATCAAGTTTATGGATAGCCTTAAATTCTGTAGCATTGCAACCCACGTTGCCGACGCTAAAACCTGCCTATTACATCCTGCAAGCCATACCCACCGCCAACTAACCGAAACCCAACTTATCGAAGCCGGCATTAACCCCGACCTAATTCGCCTTTCGGTAGGTATCGAAAGCGCAGAAGACATTATTGCCGACCTAGAACAAGCGCTTGCCCTTATTTAAACCTAAATTTTAGGAGAATTTTATGCCTATTAAAATACCAAACGAGCTCCCTGCTACAAAGGTATTAAACGACGAAAACATTTTCGTTATTACCGAAACCAGGGCGCTTACCCAAGATATTCGACCTCTTAAAATTTTAATAGTAAACCTTATGCCGACTAAAATAGTTACCGAAACTCAACTTGCGCGCCTTTTGGGTAATACCCCGCTTCAGGTTGAAATGGAACTGCTTATGATGTCTTCCCACAAGTCGAAAAACACAAGCGAAGAGCATATGCTCGCCTTTTATAAAACCTTCGACGAGGTTAAAAACCGCAATTTCGACGGAATGGTTATAACCGGCGCTCCGGTTGAACACCTTGATTTTTGCGAGGTAGAATATTGGGACGAACTTTGTGAAATTTTAAAATGGAGCAAAACCCACGTTACAAGCACCCTACATATTTGTTGGGCCGCTCAAGCCGCACTTTATTACCACTATGGTATAAATAAAAAACCGCTCGATAAAAAGTTGTTTGGCGTTTTTCCCCACAAGGTTGTTCATAAAAACGCTATACTGTTTAGAGGGTTCGACGAAACCTTTATGGTTCCCCATTCGCGCCACACTACGGTAGATATCGCCGACATTGAAGCGGTAGAAGAACTAAAAATTTTATCGGTTAGCGAAGAAGCCGGCGTTTATGCCGTTATGACCGACCGCGGCCGCCAAATTTTTATTACAGGCCACTCGGAATACGACGCCGACACCTTAGAGCGCGAATATCTTCGCGATAAAAACGCGGGGCTTCCAATAGAACCCCCCGTAAACTACTACCCCAATAATGACGACTCCCTACCCCCTATGGTATCTTGGCGTTCGGGGGCAAACCTTTTATATTCTAACTGGTTAAACTATTTCGTTTACCAAACCACACCTTACGATATTGATACAATAAGTGGAGAATAATTACCTAAAAAGCCGTGAATTTTTCACGGCTTTCTTGAAATGAGGCGAATTTTATGAAAATTAAATTCGATACTTCTAAAACCTATGCCTTCGCGCTTGAAGGGGGCGGCGCGCGAGGCGCCTACCAAGCAGGCGCTATAAAGGCTTTGCTCGAAAACGGCGTAAAATATAATGCCGTTTCGGGCACATCGGTTGGCGCATTAAATGGCGCGATTATGGCTATGAAAAGGCCCGAACTCGCCGAAGAAATTTGGCAAGATATGGACTTTTCACGTGTTTTAAAAACCGAAACCGACCTTCTTTCCACTATGTTTTCAAGCGGAATTTTAGAGCTCGAGGTTAAAAATATAAAATCGGGCCTTAAAAACTTTTTTAAAGAAAAAGGGTTCGATATTTCTCCCCTTAAATCCCTAATAAAAGAAAAGGTTGACCCTAAAAAGATTAAAGAATCGGGCATTAAGTTTTTTATTTCTACCTTTTCTATTACCGACCGAAAAGAACTTAATTTAGAAGCCGTAAACCTAGAAGACAACGAACTTTTAGATATGCTTTTAGCTTCTTCCTATCTTCCCGTTTTTAAAAACGACCTTTTAGGAGGTAAACGCTATACCGACGGCGCGGTTACAAACGTTATTCCAATTTCGCCCCTTATAAAGGCGGGCTTTACCGATATAATTGCAATAAGGCTTAATTCCCCGGGGGTTGAAAAAAGAGTTAAAATTCCAAAGGGTACTACCGTAACCGAACTTTCGCCAAACCGCGAACTTGGAAGCCTTTTAAATTTTAGCAAAGAACATTGTCAAAGCCTATTTACACTAGGCTATTTCGACGCTTTAAAGCTGCTTTTTGGCCTTTTCGGCAAAACATATTATATAGACAGAACCCTTTCGGAAGAAGAAGCCTTTAATATTCTTTTTAAGGCGGTCGCATTAAAAGAACCCCTTAAAGACCAAAGCCTTAGGGCAAAACATAAGGCCGTTTCTCGTTTTTGCCGCGAATATTCGACCAAGGGCGACTACTACGATGTACTTATAGCCCTTATAGAAGAAAAAGCCGAAAAAGAAGAGATAGAACCCCTTAAAATTTATACCGATTTAAGTATTTTAGCCCAAATCGGTTTAGTGGAGATTTAAAATGAACAAAAAAGACAACACCGCCTCTTGCGAACTGTGTGTAAACTATGTTTGGGACGACTACGATGAGTGTTATTCTTGCCTTGTAAATTTAGATGAAGACGAATATATAGCCTTTGTATCTAACCCTAACTATCGTTGCCCCTATTTTAGGCTGGACGATGAATATGCCGTTGTAAGGAAACAAAACTAATATGTTTTTAAACGAAATTAAAAAACTAACCGAAAAGGTCTACCCTTTTCATATGCCGGGCCATAAAAGAAACCCCGAATGGTTAAAAGGTTTAACCGATGCCGACATAACCGAAATTTACGGCTCCGACGACCTTCACGCGCCAAACGGCATTATTGCCGAAGCCCAGTCGAGGGCGAAAATAGCCGCACACAGCGTTAGTACAATATTTTTAACAGGCGGTTCTACCGCAGGCATTTTGGCGGCTGTTTCGGCCAGCGTAAAAAAAGGCGATAAAATTTTAATTGCCCGAAATTGCCATAAATCGGTTTATAACGCCTGTACTTTAAACGATTTAAGCGCCGAATATATTTACCCCGCCCAAAACACAAAGCACGGAACTTTTGGCGAAGTTTTACCCGCCGATATTGCGGCCGAAATGGATAAAAGCGGCGCAAAGGTTGTAGTTATTACCTCGCCAACCTACGAGGGTATAACCTCCGACATTAAAACTATTTCTAAAACGGTTCACGCCAGGGGCGGTATTCTTATAGTAGATTCGGCCCACGGCGCCCATTTAGGCTTTAACGACTATTTTCCCCCGTCGGCTCGAAGCCTTGGGGCCGATATTGTAATAGAAAGCGCCCATAAAACCCTTCCCTGTCTTACAGGGGCGGCGCTTCTTCATATTTGTAGCCACAGAATAAACTACGGCGCTATTCAAAACAACCTTTCGGTTTTCGAAACAAGCAGCCCGCCCTACCCTATTCTTTGCTCGATAGACCGCTTCTTTACTAAAAATAAGCAGTCCGACCTTTTTACCCCTTATGTAAAAAGGCTTGAAAGCTTTTATAAAAAGGCCGAAGGGTTAAAGAACATTTCGGTTTTTACAAGTTCTTATATGGACCGCAGTAAAATTATTATTTCTACAAAAAACGCTAATATAAACGGATTTGAACTTAAAAATATTTTAAGGGAAAAATATAATTTAGAACTAGAAATGGCTATGCCCGAATACGCCCTTGCTATGACAAGTATTGCCGATACTGATGAGGGCTTTAATAGGCTTATTTTAGCTCTTTTAGAAATAGATGATTCCCTTAAACCTAAAACCAAATCGGCCGCTCTTGCCCCTAAAAAGGCTACTATAAAAGAAAATATTTCGGTAGCCCTCCAAAAAGATTTTACCCTTTTACCCGAAATCGAGGCCAAGGGCAAAATTTCGGGCGAGTTTATCTTCGCCTACCCTCCGGGAAGCCCCATTGTAGCCCCGGGAGAAGTTTTAACGGGCGAAATTTTAGCCTATCTTTCCTATCTTTTAAAAAGCGGAGCGCAAATTTATTCCTCTAAAGGCGAATTCCCAAACAGTTTCGCAGTTTTAGAAGAAAAAGATTGAAGAAAAGGTTATTTTATAGTAAAATAAAAAGGTAAGTTAATTACTAGGAGGACTTTTAATATGTACGAAAATTTAATGGACAGTATTGGTTTTGTATCGGCTGTCGACCCTGAAGTTGGCGAGGCTATGGCCCTTGAACACAAACGCCAACAAAATAATATTGAACTTATTGCCAGCGAAAACTTCGTTTCTCCCGCCGTTATGGCCGCTATGGGTTCAATTCTTACCAACAAATATGCCGAAGGCCTTCCCGGTAAACGCTACTATGGCGGTTGCGTAAATGTTGATATAGTTGAGAATATCGCCAGAGACCGCGCCCAAAAACTCTTTGGCGCCGACCACGCTAACGTTCAACCCCACTCGGGCGCCCAGGCTAATATGGCGGCCTATTCTGCCGTTATAGAACATGGCGATACCGTTATGGGTATGAACCTTGCTCACGGCGGCCACTTAACCCACGGTTCTCCCGTAAACGCTTCGGGTAAAAATTATAACTTCGTACCCTACGGCGTTGGCGATGATGGTTTTATCGATTACGACGAAATGAGAAGAATCGCTAAAGAATGCAGTCCTAAACTTATTGTTGCAGGCGCTTCGGCTTATTGTCGCGAAATCCGTTTCGATATTATTGCCGATATTGCTAAAGAAGTTGGCGCTCTCTTTATGGTAGATATGGCCCATATCGCAGGTCTTGTTGCCGCAGGACTTCACATGAGCCCCGTACCCTATGCCGACATTGTTACCACAACTACCCACAAAACCCTTCGCGGTCCTCGCGGCGGTTTAATCCTTTGCAAAGAGGCTCTTCGCCCCGCTATCGATAAAGCGGTATTCCCCGGAAACCAAGGCGGCCCCTTAATGCACGTTATTGCCGCTAAGGCCGTTTGCTTTGGCGAAGCATTAAAGCCCGAATTTAAAGAATACCAACAAAACATTGTAAATAACGCAAAGGCCTTAGCCGAAGGTCTTATAAAACGCGGAGTTAAACTTGTATCGGGCGGTACCGATAACCACCTTATGCTTGTAGACCTTGTTGGAACCGATATTACCGGTAAAGAACTTGAACACAGACTAGACGAAGTTAACATTACCGCTAACAAAAACGCCATTCCTAACGACCCTGCTTCTCCCTTTATTACTTCGGGTATTAGAATTGGCACTCCTGCCGCTACAACCCGCGGTTTAAACCAAGCCGATTTCGATAAGATTGCCGAATTTATCTCTCTTGCAATTACCGATTTCGAAGCTAACAAAGAATATATCAAAAACGGCGTAGCCGAAATTTGTAAAAAATATCCTTTATACTAATAAAAACGGGGACGCCTTTTGGCGTCCCAATATCTATATATTATGAGTAATCTTCCAAAAAGAACACATCCCCGACTTAAAAACTTCGATTACAGCGAAAACGGTTATTATTTTGTTACAATATGCACGGCTGACCATAAAGAAATATTATCAACCGTAAATGTAGGGCGGGGGCTTGCTCCCGCCGAGGTAATATTGTCCCCTATCGGTAAAATTGCAGAAGAACAAATTTTACGGTTATCGCTTCTACACCCCCTTGTTAAAGTTGAAAAATATGCAATTATGCCTAACCATATACATATTCTTCTTTTTATAGATGGCTTTTCGGCGGGAGCAAGCCCCCGCCCTACACTATCTGATATAATTTGCAGTTTTAAATCTTTAACAACAAGAAACTGTAAAGATTTTTTGCCGTCAACCAAACTTTGGCAAACTTCTTTTTACGACCATATAATAAGAAACGAACAAGACTATAAAACCCATTACAGATATATCGAAGACAACCCTGTGTTGTGGCTTATAAACAAACACGATATTTAATTTTTAAAACTTTTGGAGGTGAGAGTATGTCAAAGCCCCTTGCAGATAGAGTAAGACCGCAAAACTTAAACGAAATAGCGGGGCAAAAACACCTTCTGGCCGAAGGTAAGGTTCTTCGTAAAATTATTGAACAAGGCCAAATTCCTAACCTTATTTTCTACGGACCTTCGGGGGTTGGTAAAACAACGGTTGCCCGTATTATTGCCGAAAGTTGCGGTAAAAAACTCTATTGCCTAAACGCTACAACCGCTTCTACATCCGATATTAAGTCTATTATTGGAGATTTAGGCGGAATAGAAACGGCCGGCGGAGTTTTACTCTATTTAGACGAAATTCAATCTTTTAATAAAAAGCAACAACAAATTTTGCTGGAATATATTGAAACGGGCGACATTACCCTTATTGCCTCTACAACCGAAAACCCCTTTTTCTACGTTTATAACGCAATTCTTTCGCGTAGTACCGTTTTCGAATTTAAGGAACTTTCTCCTACCGATATTTTAGCCCCCTTAAACCGCGCGGCAGCCTTTTTAGAAGAGGAAAAAGGTATTAAAATTACCCTACCCGAAAATGTAGCCTTAAAAATTGCTCGTTCGGCTTCGGGCGATGTTCGACGCGCCCTTAACACCCTTGAACTTTGCGTTTTAACAAGTCTTAAAGACAACATCGCTAACCTTAGCGAAGATATTTGCGAACAACTTTTAGCCCATAGCGCCGTTCGATACGACCGCGACGGCGACGAACACTACGATATTATTTCGGCCTACCAAAAGTCTATGCGCGGAAGCGACCCCGACGCTGCGGTTTACTACCTCGCGCGGCTTCTTGCCGCAGGCGATTTACCAAGCGCTTGCCGCCGCCTTATGATTTGCGCCGCCGAAGACGTAGGGCTTGCCTACCCCCAAATTATTCCAATAGTTAAATCGGCCGTAGATATGGCAAACGCGGTAGGTCTTCCCGAAGCGGCTATTCCCCTAGCCGACGCGGTAATTTTAGTAGCCCTTTCTCCTAAAAGCAATACCGCACACGACGCGGTTTTTGCCGCTATGGACCTTATAAATTCGGGTAAAGGCGGAGCCGTTCCAAGAACCCTTCAAAACAAACATTTCGACGGGGCCGATAATAAAACCCCCGGCCAATTTTATAAATACCCCCACGACTATGAGAACGCTTTTGTAAATCAACAATATTTGCCCGACGATATTAAAAACGTTAAGTTTTATAAAGCGGGTAATAATAAAACCGAGCAAAAGTTTAAAGAGTATTGGGACTCAGTTAAAAACCGCAAATAGGAGCATTATGGACAACATAATTTTAATCGGAATGCCGGGAAGCGGTAAATCTACCGTTGGCGTTTTACTTGCAAAAATGTTAGGTTATAACTTTTTAGATTGCGACCTTATAATCCAACATAGCGAAGGCAAAAAACTTTATGAAATTATAAACGATAGCGGCCGCGAATATTTTGCTCGGCTTGAAAACAGCGTAAACTCTAACCTCCACGCCCACAAAACGGTTATTGCAACCGGCGGAAGCGTTGTTTACGGACGCGAGGCTATGGAACACCTTTCTTCTATCGGAACGGTAGTTTACCTAAAAGTTTCGCCGATTGAGCTTTCCCGCAGAATTAAAAATTTTTCTACCCGAGGCATTGTTAGCGATAAAAACCAAACCCTTTTAGGGCTATATGCCGAACGCGCTCCTCTTTACGAAAAATACGCCCACATAACCGTAAACTGTACCAGAGGAACTCTTCACAAAAACGCGCTAAAAATTATTTCGGCGCTAGGGCTTAAACCGGAAGAATAATAAAACGCCTATGTTTTACATAGGCGTTTATTTTTAACCAAACAGGTAACGGTAATAATCTTCTTCGAGTATTTTAGCCGACATTTTAAACTTGTTGTTTACAAGATTCTTCATTCCTAAAACGTAGTCTTTTTGGGCCTGCTCCGTTTCAAAACTTTTTCCCTTAAATAAGGTAAACTTTCCGGTAGAAGAATTATATTTACCCATATCGGTAATAAACGAACGGTCGTTAAATATTACAAGCCCGCTCGATGTTGAAAGCACATCGCTTCCCATTAAAAGCCTTGAATCATATTCAAAGCCAAACAGGTTTAAAAGGGTTGGTAAAATATCTATTGAATAACAATATTTATCTATAACCGGCGCATTTTCGGTAGAGGGACAATATAGCAGCCACGTACTCTCGTAAAGTTCAAAGGTTGTTTCTACGCTTCGGCCTAAAAGTTCTTCCCAAACAGCGTATTTATCGCCCTCGTCTTGCTCTAAACCATAAGGGTAATGGTCGGGCGTAATAGAAATAACAGTTTTATCGGCAACGCCTGCGGCGGTTAAATCGGCCAACAATTTTTCCATAGCGCGGTCAAGCTCTATATTACAAGCGTAGTAGGCTTTAAGGGTATCGGAGCAAGAAAGGTCTTTAACCAAATCCCAATTTTTAAGCGACATCGAATTGCCGTATTTATTATATTCAAGGTGGCCGCTAACCGTCATATAATATGTGTGGAACTGTTTTCCCGAGTTTACATAGTCGGCGGTTGAACCGGTTATAAGTTCTAGGTCGGATTCGGGCCAAACGTTTTTAACGTATTTTTCTACCCCTGTTCCCATACCTTTATAATCGTAGCCCATATTCGGGTGAGAATAATGGCGGCGGTAGTAACTGTGGGTATGGTTATGGTAGGCGCGGGTTTCGGTAACGCCGATACTACCAAACATATTTCCAAGGCAAAATGGCATTAGGTTTTCAGACGAGCGGTAAAAACTCCAAATACCCGATTTGGGAATAAGGCCGGTACAAACCGAATATTCTCCGTCCGACGTAGAAACTCCCCAAATTGGGGTATAAAAGTTTTTAAATTTAAAACCCTCTTGTTGCATTTTATAAAGGGTTGGGGTAAGTTCCTTGTTTATAGCGTAGGGCGAAAAGCCTTCGGCAACAATAGAAATTAGGTTATAGCCGCTATACATACCCGTATATTCATTTTTATAGGTAGGGGTTCTCTCACCAAAATATTCGTTCATTAAGGCTAACGTTTTATTGGTTTCGGTTTGGTTTAAGGCCGAAAAATCAATATCCATAACGTTAGGTTCGGGGGCTTTTTCTTCGGGTTCGGGTTCGGGCTCGGGAGTTACTTCGGTTTCTAGGTTTACCTCTTGCTCAATTTCAAAAAGATTATACTTTATATCGAGCATTTCGGTTCGAAGCATACCAAAGTTTGTCATAGAACCGTTTGCATTAAACATTCCCGACTGAATTGCCGCAAGGCTTGGAACAAACGAAATTATTAAAACAAGGGCAAAATGAAGGCCAACCGAAAGGGCCGCGCATATTACCGATTTATAAAGTTTTACCTTTTTAAAAGCTATAAACTTTGAAAGCGGAGTTGCTACGATAATGGTTGGTATAGCCATTAAAAGAATTATTGGAACAGCCTTTAAAATAGAAACAAGGGTTTCTATAATTATTCCGTTTTCGGTAAGTTGGGCGGCACCGCCCGCCTTTATAGAATATAAAATTAGGTAGTTATTAAAAAAGTCGTAATAAATTATTTGGGTTACATACAAAACCCCAAACATCGCCAAAATAAGGCCCGAAACTATTCGCGCCGCCTTTTTATTTAAAAAAGAACAAACGGCAAGTCGGAGGCCAAGCGGTCTTAG
>JAZODO010000027.1:0-3781 GCA_045597065.1 Acutalibacteraceae bacterium
TTGCTGAAGGTGCTACCTTTGCTCTTAACAACGTAGTTGTTTCTGACAAGACTGCTGCACCTCTTGCTTGTGATGCTACCAGCACACTTACTCCCGAAGTTTTCTCTGCTGCTGATGAAGAAGGCGGCGACGCTTTCGTAACTCTTAACAGAGTTGGTATCATTGAGCAAACCATTCCTAACGATCAGGCTATCCTCATCGAAGCCGGAATCTCTGTTCCCGCTAACGTAGAAGTAGAAGAATACGGTGTTGTATTCTATCCTACTGCTCTTCTCGACGGTGCTGAACTTACCGTAGAAACCGAAGGCGCTGCTATTGCTAAAATCTCTGTCGGCGCTGCAAAATTCGATAAACTCATCGCAGACGGCAAATTTAGCGCTCTTCTCCATTTCAACTTCTCTACCGACGAAAAAGCTGCTCAGTTCCTTGGAACCAAGGTTTCTGCTCGCGTATTCTATAAAGTAGACGGCGAATATGCTTACAGCTTCAACTCTGTAGATAAATACATCCAAAACGGCGCTTCTTCTAAGGCTGCTCTTAACACTATCCTTGACTATGGTAATCTTAACTGTGCCGATGATAGCGCATTCAACGCTGCTAAAGAAGGTCTCAGCACCTCTAATGCAAATTGGTATGAAAACCGTTGCACCGTTCTTGAATGTGTTGTAAATAAAGCAACTAAAGCGTAATATATTCAAGGAGGTAAACGTACAATGAAAAAGGTATATGTTCAACCCGAACTTGAACTTTTAAAAGTTTCTGCTTCTAATGAATTCCTTATTGGTTCCCCTAACCAAGATGAATCTCTCGGTTACACAGACGCTACCGATGGTTGGGAAAACAACCAAGACTGGGGAAACGACTCCAACGATTCTGAAAACTGGAACTAATTATTATGTTTAAGTCTATTAAAAAACTTTTAGCATTAACTTTATCTGTATTGTTTTTGCTTACTTTTGTAGCATGCGGAAATACAGATGGTTCTGCAATCCCTAACGACCAAACTCAAGACTTTGAGGAAGAATCGTTCTGGGAAGATGAGTACACCGATGAAGAAAAGGAACAGATTGAAGACCTTTGGAACGATGGTGTTGGTAATGGAAACGGTGAAATCACCGAAAACTCTTCTAAGGTAGAATCTTCTACCCCTTCTAACACAACCGGTTCTTCTCAATCAAGTAGTACAACCGGTTCTAATTCGAGTGTCTCTAACTCAAGCACTGTTGAATCTTCTGCTTCTAGTTCTGAAGTTTCAAACTCTAATAATTCCGTTTCGTCAGACGCTGCTTCGTCCGAAGTTTCTTCCGAAGAATCTTCTAATACCGAATTAGCTCCCGAAATTTCAGATAATCAACCTAACGGAATTTTCTAACCCTAAATGACCTTTTACCCCGACAGCAAACTGTCGGGGTTTAGTTTTATATAAATATATTGACAAACGAGTCTTAATATTTTATAATTATACTATAAATTTATTAAAGGAGAAAACTATGAAAAAACAATATATTTTCCCCGAAATTGAAGTATTAAACGTACTTACTACCGAATTTTTAGAAAACTCTCCCGACGACCTACAAAACGGTGCAACTGATGGTTGGGAAGACGACGGTGACGGTTGGAACGACTCCAACGATGGCTGGTAAAAACCGGTTGGTCGTTTAAGTTATAATTTTATTTGGAGTAAATTATGAAAAAAGAATATTTAGCGCCTGAATTTGAAAGTGTTAAAATTCACGGCGAAGACTTCCTTGCGTCCTCTCCCGACGATGAGTTTGATAAAGATAACTTCGAGGGTGAAATTGAAGACGGAAACCAGGGCGGCATATTTTAAACTTTAAAACACCGAATAAATTTCGGTGTTTTTTATTTTTATTCTATTGAAATAGTTTGAAGTTTGAGTTATAATATTAGCATATAATTTTAATGAGGGGTCAATATGTCAGCAATTGGTTTTGATAACGACAAATATTTAAAAACTCAGTCGGAGCATATTCGTAAAAGAATTGCTAAATTCGGTGGTAAACTCTATCTCGAATTTGGCGGAAAACTTTACGACGATTTTCACGCTTCTCGCGTTCTTCCGGGTTTTAAGCCCGACAGTAAGCTTAGAATGCTTCTTCAAATGAAGGAGCAGGTTGAGGTTGTAATAGTTATCAATGCCGGTCATATTGAAAAGAACAAACTTCGTGGAGACCTAGGAATTACCTACGATATGGATACCCTTCGCCTTATCGATATTTTCCGTTCTATCGGTCTTTACGTGGGTAGCGTTGTTTTAACCTGCTACTCGGGACAACCTCAAGCTAAAGCCTTTAAAGCAAGACTCGAAGACCTTGGCGTTAAGGTTTATAAACACTACGCTATCGAAGGTTATCCCTCTAATATTTCTAAGGTTGTAAGCGACGAAGGCTACGGTAAAAACGAATATATCGAAACAACCCGTGAACTTGTCGTTGTAACAGCTCCAGGCCCCGGTAGCGGTAAAATGGCTACCTGCCTTTCCCAACTGTATCATGACCATAAAAGAGGAATTGCTGCTGGCTACGCTAAATTCGAAACCTTCCCGATTTGGAATCTTGCCCTTAATCACCCCGTAAATCTCGCTTATGAAGCCGCTACGGCCGATTTAAACGATGTTAATATGATAGACCCCTTCCATTTAGAAGCCTACGGAAAAACAACCGTAAACTATAATCGCGACGTTGAAATTTTCCCCGTAGTTACCGCTATGATGGAAACTATCTATGGCGAAAGTCCTTATAAATCTCCTACCGATATGGGAGTTAATATGGCAGGCAACTGTATTTTCGACGAAGCCGTTGTTCGAAAGGCAGCGTCCGATGAAATTATTCGCCGTTACTATACCGGCCTTTGCCAAAATCTTCAGGGCAAGTGTAGCGACGATTCGGTTTATAAGTTAGAACTTTTAATGAAGAAAGCGGGCGTTAAGGAATCCGACCGAAAGGTTGTTTCTCCTGCGCTTGAGAAAGCGGCGCAAACAGGCCTTCCTGCCGCCGCTATCGAACTGCCCGACGGCCGCGTTCTAACCGGTAAAACTTCCGACCTTTTAGGTTCTAGTTCGGCTCTTCTTTTAAACGCGTTAAAGGCTCTCGCAGGTCTTGATGACGACCTCCACCTTATTTCCCCCGAAACAATTCAGCCTATTCGCCATTTAAAGGTTGACCACCTTGGCAACCGTAACCCTCGCCTTCATACCGACGAAGTTTTAATAGCTCTTGCTATTTGTGCGGTTACTAATCCCGATGCAGAAAAGGCTATGGAACAACTCGAAAATCTTCGCGGTTGCGAGGTTCATTCCACGGTTATTCTTTCTCAAATTGATGAAAAAATCTTTAAGCGCCTAGGAATAAACCTAACCTGTGAACCTAGTTATCAAACCAAAAAACATTTTACTCTAAAATAATTAAAAGCCGATAGAAAAATTCTATCGGCTTTTTTATTATTTGTCTTGTTCGTCTTCTTCGGGAACAACTACTGCGGTTAGTTTAGTAACTCTATGGTCTTCAATACTATCTATTGTAACGGTAATATTTTTATACTTAAATGAAGCGCCCTCTTCGGGGAACCCTTCAAGCATTTCAATAGCCCAACCGCCAACAGTTGTATATTCGCTTTCAAAATCACCTTCTTCGAAATCTACCGCCTCGAAGAAATCGAATATATTCATATCGCCCTCTACTAAATATTTGTCGGGGCCCGATTTTACAATATCGTGTTCAATTTCTTCGTCTTCGTCCCATATTTCGCCAACAAGTTCTTC
>JAZODO010000028.1:0-2004 GCA_045597065.1 Acutalibacteraceae bacterium
AAATAGACGGTAAATTTTCTGCTATGCTTCAAAATCCCGGCGAAATGGTTATATTTACCTTTTTAATTATTATCTTAGGCTTCCTTGTTTGTTCTTTTAGTTTACAAAAAGGGCTTGAAAGGGTTTCAAAATATTTAATGATAGCCCTTCTTTTAATAATGGTGGGTCTTGCAGTTTATAGTGTATTATTGCCTGGCGGCCTAGAAGGTCTTAGATTCTACCTTGTACCCGATGCTTCTAAGATAGATAGCTTATCTAAGTTTGTAAAGGTTGCTTCGGGCGCTATGCAACAAGCCTTCTTTACCCTTTCTTTGGGTATTGGTTCAATGGCTATTTTTGGCAGCTACATAGGTAAAGAACGTTCGCTTCTTGGCGAATCGGTAAATATTGCCTTACTCGATACCTTTGTTGCAATAACTTCGGGCCTTATAATTTTTCCCGCTTGTTTTGCCTTTAATGTTCAGGTAGATAACGGCCCTGCCCTTATTTTTATGACCTTGCCTCATGTGTTTAATAACATTCCTCAGCCGTTTGGTCAAATTGTAGGAAGTTTCTTCTTCCTGTTTTTATTCTGCGCCGCCTTTACTACCGTTATTGCGGTGTTCCAAGCCATTGTGGCCTGCATTCAAGAAAAGTTTGGCCTTTCTAAAAAGAAAACCTGCCTTATTTGTTGCCTTTCTTTAATGGTTCTCTCATTACCTTGTATTTTCGGTTTCTTAGGTTCGGTAGAGTTTTTAGGAAAAACTTGGCAAGTGCTCGATATAGAAGACTTTATAGTTTCTAACCTACTGCTCCCAATCGGCTCAATCATTATAGTCTTATTCTGTGCAATTAAACGTTATGGTTGGGGCTTTGATAACTTTATAGCCGAAGCGAACTTAGGTAAAGGCTTGAAAATTAAAAGGTGGATGAAACCTTATTTTGTATTTGTGCTACCTATTGTAGCGGTTGCAGTTTTCGTTTTAAGTATGTTGAGCTTTTTCGGAATATTATAAAAGGAGAAAACAATGGAACAGTTTGAAAAAATGCTGGACGCAATAGATGGCGTCATTTGGGGCCCTGTGCTAATAGTTTTAATTTTACTTGTTGGTATTTGGCTTACCGTTAGAACAAAGTTTTTACAAGTCTTTCATTTGCCTAAGGCATTAAAATTTATGGTCCAAAATGAAGAGGGAGGCGATGGCGAAGTTTCTTCGTTCGGCGCTCTTTGTACCGCCCTTTCTGCTACTATCGGAACCGGTAATATCGTTGGTGTTGCTACCGCAGTATTCGGTGGCGGCCCCGGAGCTCTTTTCTGGATGTGGCTTGCTGCCTTTTTCGGAATGGCTACCAAATATGCCGAAGGCCTTTTAGCCGTTAAATATCGTGTGCTTACCCCCGAAGGAAAGGCTCTTGGAGGCCCCTTCTATTACATAGAACGCGGTATGGGTAAAAAGTGGAAATGGCTTGCAATTTTATTTGCAATTTTTGGTGTTGGCGCGGGCCTTTTCGGAATAGGAACCCTTACCCAGGTAAGTAGCATGACCGATGCTATCGGCGGCTTCTTCGACCCTGAAAATGTTAATATCGCTTTTACTCTTGGTGGAATAGATTATAGTTGGGCCGTAGTAATCGGCGGTATAGTTATTACCCTTTGTGTTGCGCTTGTTGTAATTGGCGGCATTAAAAGAATTGCTAACGTAACCCAGGTAGTTGTTCCCTTTATGGCGATTATTTACGTAGTTTTCTGTCTTGTTGTTCTTGGCTGTAATATAAAACAAGTTCCTGCCGCTTTTGCCGAAATTTTCACTTCTGCTTTCGGCTTTAAACAAATGCCTTTTGGCGTATTTGTTGCAATAATTGCTGCTGCTACTTCGGGTATCTCTCGCGGTATCTTCTCTAACGAAGCAGGTCTTGATTCCGCTCCTAATGCAACAGCTGCGGCTAAAACAAAAGAACCTGTTCAATAAAAAAATGAAAATATGATAGGAACCTTTATCGATACTATCGTTATTTGCACCTTAA
>JAZODO010000029.1:0-16527 GCA_045597065.1 Acutalibacteraceae bacterium
TACCTTCGCTATCGTCTGCAAAAGAACCTGCAACAACGCCGGTCCAAATGCCGGTTTCATCTACAACGGGACCGGTAGGTTCGCTCGGGTTGGGAGTCTCGCCGGGGTCGGGAGTCTCGCCGGGGTCGGGAGTCTCGCCGGGGTCAGGAGTCTCGCCGGGGTCAGGAGTTAGACCTGGATAATCCGGGTCGGGCTCGGCTGCTTCAAGGCCTAATTTTTCTATAAACTGAGTAAGAACAGGAGTTTTTCCAACAACAGGAGTCCAAGTTCCGTCGTTAATCAAATTAGGCATGTTAACAAGAGCGTTTCTGCCGGTCATTTGATCCTCGGTAAGAACGGTCCAGGTGCTTGAGCTGTTGCTGTCTGCTGCAATGGTAGCATAAGAACCGGCAAAAGCATTTGCTTCTGTAGTTACATAATTGTTTTTAGCAGCAGTAGAAGAAATGGAACCTATTGTATAAGAGTTCTTAACAGTAAACTTAGCATCCCAACCGCAGATAAATTTAGAAGCGGTTCTGTAATAGGGAGCAGTAACATCTGCTAAAGAATATGAGTTAGTAACGTTAAAGTAGGTTTCAGGGTCTCTACGACCAACGAATCCAACGAAACCGCCTGCATATTGAGAAGTAGATTCAAGTACAACAGTTTCGTCTACAAAACACCTGTCAAAAGAAGCCTTTACGCCATAGTCATCTGCAGCGCCGATAAAACCTGCGGCTTGATTAGATGTTTTAAATTTAACGTAACGGATACCAAGGTTTTTAAAGTGAGCACCGTCACGGCCGCTAACAGAAACCAAACCTAAGGGATTGCTGGAGTTAACAGCATACATACCATAGATAATGTTTCCTGCGCCGTCAATTGTACCGGTGAATTTAGTGTTTAAATCCCACGAATTTGTGGCAGAGTCAGCCCAGTTGGCATTAAATTCGCCATTAGAATTATATACGTTGTTGATATAAATGTCATTTGTGAGCTGATAGTGTTTGCTCTCTCCGCCAGAAGAAACGGCAAGTGCAAGTTCTTCTGGGGTAGATATTAAGATTGGGTCGGATTCGGTACCTGCGCTGTTGTCAGCAAAGGATGAAGCAACTGAACCATCCCAAATATCAAGTTCTCCGCTTTGATTTGCCAGTGTCTGCATACCGGGAACAATTAAAACAGAGAGCAGAAGAGCCGTTGATAATATAAACGCCAAAAACTTTTTTGTATATATCATCCTATAGTCCTTCCTTTCTAATTAATAAAATTGTAAACCAAAGTCGACTTCTGCCAATAAATTATTGGCAGAAGGTTCGACTATTAAATCAAAAATCCGTCTTGAAATTAGCCGCCAAAAGTAGCTTTAAGATATTTGCGTTCTTTTTCGATATCTGCGTTAGCCTTGTTGGCCATATTGTTCATAACGTTCTTCTGGCCGTCAAGGTAAGAGTTCATTTCAGCAGGAGACTTGGCTGCCCAAGCTTCATGGATTCTGGTATCGTTGTTATAAATTTTGCACATTGCGCCGCCGTAATAGTATTTTAAGTTTGCGGTGTCGCCGGTAATTTGGAAGAAGAAGTTTGCTACGTCGTTGTTGTGGAAAGCGGTAGAAACGTCGTAGTTGTTAATATCGAGATATTCGCGTAGGAAGATACCTGCTGCAACGGGGTTTTTAGCGCCGTCGATAAGGCCCCAACCACGGAAGAGAGAAGAGTTTACAGTCTTTTCACTTGCGCTCCAAGAAGGAACATAGGTTGCTGCAAGGTGAGAAGAGTTGAAGTTGGTGTAGTAACCGGTTTTCTTAAGACCAAAGCAGTTGGTAATAGCCATACCATAGGTACCGTCACCAAATGCTTCGTAGCCAAGAGAAACAAGACCGTCTTGCTTCATAGAAGAAAGAAGGTTCATAGCGTCATAGAAACGCTTGTTAGCGGTTACAACCATTTTGTTATCTTTGAAGTCGAATAAGCTAGCGCCACAAGAAGCGATAGCGGGTTCGCCGATAAGGGCAGCGCCCTTGTAGGATTTGCCAAGAGATTTAATCTGGTTACATACGTAACGGAAGTTTTCGAAGGTCCATTTGCCTGCTTTTACGTAGTCAGCAGGAGTAGTGATGTTGTTGTTTTGGAAGATAGACTTGTTATAAACAAGAATAGTTCTTTCAGCCCAGATGTTAGACATAGTGTCTACAAGGTAAGCATGACCATCTAAGGTAGAAGCCTTAATAAGGTCTTGGCTCCAAATGGGGTCAGAAAGGTCAAGTTTAGCAGCGTCGAGAGGCTGCATAACGGTTAAAGAACCGGGGAAGGTTTCGTTTTCGAAGAAGATATCGCCCTGTGTGCCGGAAGCAATGTTAGAAGCGATAATACTTACGTAGTTCTTCTGTTCAACGAGCTGAATTTTAACCTTAATGTCATACTTCTTTTCAAAAGCTTTAACAACGGGGCCGTCTTCGTTAAGAGCGGGGTCTTTCCAGGTTACGTAAGTAACGGTAGTTCCCTTGTAATCCTTGGGGTCTACCTTGCCGGAAGAAGAGTTGTTGTTCTTATCGGAAGAGCTGTTCTTGTTAGAGCTCTTTTTATTAGAACTCTTTTTGTTAGAGCTCTTTTTGTTAGAGCTTTTCTTGTCGGAAGAATCTTCATCTTCATCGTTAGAATCTTCGTCGTTTTCGTCGCCGTTTTCGTCGGAGCTGATAAGGTCGGAAGATTCGTCGCCATTAACGTCGGTAGTGCCGCCACAGCCAACAGCGAGGCTAGCTACCATAGCAATTGCAAGAGTAATTGTAAGTAAGCGTACTAAAATTTTTGACATGCCATTTTCTCCTTTAAAAATTTTTATATTTAACGAGCTCTTTGCTCAAAATTAACCGGGTTCTCGCTTCCCCGTTTGGGGAAGCGGTTTTTTATTATCCTGTAATACCTACGCGGTCGATACTTTCAATGAACTTACGCTGTAAAATCATATAGAAAATAAGCATAGGTAGAATAAATAGGAAACAACCTGCCATCATAATAGACATGGTGCTCGGGTCGGTCCAGTAAAGGCCTCGGCTTGCGAGAGAGGTATAAATACGCTCTAGATTAACCGCCAAAGGATAGTTGTCTTTCATATACATTGAAGCAAGCAACGTGTCGTTCCAATGCCAAATTACCGAGAACACGGTAACGGTTGTGAAAACAACGCTGGACGAAGGAAGCGCTATGGAAACGAAGGTACGGATAGGACCTGCACCATCTACCCAAGAAGCTTCTTCTAGTTCATAGGGGAGTCCTTTAAAGAACTGGATGTAGATATAAATTAGAATACCCGAACGAAGACCCATAGCAAAGAGCGATGGTAGCCAGAACGCTAAAACGTTTTTGTTTTCTTCCATAAGGTTTACGGTAATATCAAAATTTTCAAAAGGAACAAGTTTTTCGATAGCACCAAGTATTCCAAAAAAGTCTACGTTTGAATATGTTACCGAACGAGGAATAATAATCATAGTTTCGGGAACAAGAATTGTTAAGAATAGACACGCCATTAAAACGGGTTTAAGTTTAAACTTAAAACGGGCAAAACCGTAAGCTACAATAGAGCAGGTTACAATTTCTATAATAGCGGCTATAATTTCGCGAGAACAGGTAGACCATAAAGCCTTCCAGAAATCTGTTGCTTCCATAGCTATTGTATAGTTAAACACCGGGTCTATGGAAGAAGGAATCCAAACTCTGGCCGAAGTGTAGAAAGATTCCTTATCGCGAAGGGATGTCATAATCATATAGAACAAGGGGTAGATTATGATATATCCGATAGCCAAAAGAATTATTATGCGGAATATGTAACTTATAACAGACCAAGCCGCATTCATCATTCTTTTTCTGCGCCTAATGTTAAGGGCGGGGTTTTCTAAAATATTTTTAATAAAATTCATTTAAAACCCCTCCTTTAAGACCAACGTTTCAATAAGAAACGGTTATACAAGAAGAGCACAAATCCCATTATTACGCCAACAACTACGAAGTAAATCCAAAGCATTGCAGAAGAACTGTCGAAGTTACCGGTATAAATAAGGTTATATGCCTTTTCTATAAGGACGTTACGAGAGTTGGTAAATAAATCTACCATTGTGAAAACGCCTACGAGAAGAATTACACTTCCAAGGCTTGGGAAGGTAATAAACCAAAACTCTTCCCACTTGGTAGCGCCTTCAACCTTAGATGCTTCGTAAAGGGTATGAGGAATTGACTGAAGTCCTGCTATAAAGAGAACGGTTTGAATTCCGCAGTTCCAAAGAAGGTCGAAGATATTGTTAATAACAAGTTTAACATAGGCCGCTACTTGGTCGGGCATATCAAGCCAACTAAGTATATCTTCTACCGAAAACATTGAATCGGTAAGAGCGGCCGAAACGCCTGCACCTGCAAGGTCTTCGCTTGTGGTTTGGAACATAAGTTTTAGAACTACGCCCGTTGCAATAATAACGGGAACAAAGTAGAGCGCTCTAAAGAACAAACGTCCGGGGAACTTCTTATTAAGAAGAAGCGCCAACACAAGAGATACAAGCAGAATAATGGGCAGCGAATAAATCATTGAGGTTACGTCGGTCGTAAGCCATTTTGTGAAGTTTGGGTCTTCCCCAAGCCACATTTTATAATTATCGATGCCAACAAAAGTTGTTACAACGCCATCTGCCGAAAGGGTTACTTCACATAGTGAATACCATACCGAAAGGATAATAGGATAAGCAAAGAAAAGAATAAATCCAACAATCCAAAGGGCAACGAACATATATCCATAACGGCTTTTAAGCTGTTCTATACTCCTATATTTTGTCTTTTTCATTAGTTCTTCTCCCATACATATCCGCAAGCTTCAACGGTTTTTCCGGAAGGAGCGGTAATGCTTTTATCTGTGTAGTTTGTGTAAACCTTAACACCGTTTGAGAATACTGTTTCGCGAAGACCCGATTCTAAAATGGTATGAGAAGCGATTTCTGCGCCGTTTATTGCAGCGTAGTAATCTTTAAGGCTGTTGTATGTTGCCTTAATGCCTTCGGCAAGGTCGCTATAAAGGCTTCCGTAGAAGTAGTAACCTTGATAATCGATGAATTCGTTATAGTAGTTCTTAATAAGGGTGTAGTTAAGGCCTGCTCCCGACTCAACTGTTTTAAGGAGTTGGGTATTAGCGTTAACTGCAAGGTTCATGCTTTCGCCCGAAAAGGCAACGTGTCCTTTAAGAATCATTTGATAGAAAGGAACGTCTTCGGTAAAGATGCGCTCGTGAGAAGATTCGGTAGGTGTATCATAAACAAAGTCAGACACCAGTGCGGCGTACATATTTGCTTCGGTAGAAGAAATTTTACGCTCATTAGAAAGAATTTCTACTATTTGCTCAAAATCTTTTGCCATATTGCCTTTTACAAGGTATTCGGTTGTTTGGGTGGAACTGTCGGAATAGGCGGTGTTAGAAAGGTCGCTAAGGCTAATTCCGGGTAGGTTCCATTTTGCGGTTTTCTTATTAAGTTGCTCTGCGCCGTCAATTAAAAGTGCTCTGGTAAGCAGGTTATACGCGAGGTCGGTTTGACCGCTTCCTGTTGCCGCATGATACTTATAAACGGTAGCAACCTTTAAGAGTGGGTTGTATGCAGTGTCGAAAAAGGTTGAATAACCTGCGCTTGAGTTTTTAAGTTTAATAAGGTCGAAATCCATATAGAGGTCGATATTGCTTTCTTTGGTAAAGTTAGAAAGTGCATCGAGGTCATCTAGGCTTCCAAGATTCTTATTTATCTTAAATCCGCCTGCATAACTGCTATACTCAAGGCCGGTAGAACCAAAGCCTAAAAGTTTTGCGCTGATTTTGGTGTTGGTAGCCGAAGAAATGTCGCCTAAAATTTCTTTTGCTTCGTTTAGGGTTGTAGCCGCAACGAGGTCAGAATAAGGCACGCCGAGGAAAGATTTATCTATCATAACGCCGCCTACAAAGGTTACGTTTAAGTTAGATTCGGATTCAACTTCGGTTAAAGCACCTGTTTCTTTAAGGTAGTTTTTATAGGTATTTGCCATACCTGTATAGTTTGCTTGTTCGCCGGTTAATGGGTAAAAACCAATTGTCATAGGCTTGTCGCAAAGGCTATGTGCATAAATTTGCATTAGTGTTTTACCATTATTAAGCGACTGCGCGTAGTTGTCGGTAAAACCGCGAAGCTGATACTTAGCATATACTCCGCTATATTTAAGAGAGGTTGAACCAACGTTTGCGCCAATATAGGCCGATTCGGAAGATTGTTCAATAATTGCACAAGTACCGATATTGCCACTTTTTACGCCGTAAACGGGAATTCGAATATCTTCTTCTACGGTTTCTCTGTTTTCGCGGGTCATAACAGGGTCAAATCCGTAAACGGGGCTTAAAACGCCGGAGCCCATTTCGGAAAGTGATTCGTTAGAAACGAGAGCGCCCGAACCCGAGGGGAAGAAGAGATACGAATCTTCTTGGTCGTTAGGTGTAGAACACCAGAAGTTTGCTATACTGGCCGAAAGAAGGCGGAAATCTTTACCTTCGAGAACTTCGGTTGGTTTTACGGTTAAAGCAACGCTGTCATCGCGAAGAACGGCTTCAACGGGAACCATTATTTTAAAATCGTTAAAATAATATTGAATTTTAATTCCGTTTTCAATTTCTTCGGTAATAACATAACCGTTTTGAACCGCAGAAACTGCCGAATAGGAGTTTTCGATTTGGTAAGTATCGAGGTTTAAAACCTCAATGCCAAGCATAGAAGAAATTTGAGGATGCTTAGTTATTGGCATTCCTGTAATTTCGTCTACCAAAACTTCTCCTTCTTGACGAGCAGTAACGCCCCAGCGATTACCGGTTTCCTTTTCGATAAGGTCAACCGTACAATCGCTTGCAATCCACCAAAGTTCAAACCTATCGTTCTCGGCAACTATTTCATCTTCATAAGAATAATCACTTTGAATAGGGTCGGTGGGGAAGGGCTGACTTTCATCGGGTAACGGATATTCTTCAGGGGACCAAATGTTTCCGGTAGTCCAACCGGTTAGAGAAATAATCATTACTGCGCCAAGTATTACGCATAAGATTTTCTTTAAATTCTTTTTCACTTTAAGTCCCCTCCTTTACATTATAAGTTCAACAATAACTGTTGTAATAAAGCCGCCAAGTTGTTGTAAGAGTAGTCCTACAAGTATCATAAGGAAGACAATAGCGGCCATACCAAGAATGGTTAAGAAGGATGTTCCAAGCAGTCGGCCCATTGAGAATTCGTGAATTCTCATTAAACCGATTATAAGCATTAAGCCGGTGTAAAGAATTGCTACAGCGCCTAAAATTCCAAGGAAACTTGCTTCTGTGTCTAAAAGAATATTTGTTAGGATAATGTAGATTACACGTTGAATAATTATAGGCATTAAACTATAACACGAAACAACGTAGATTTCTTTCATTTTACCCTTACCGCCTAAAAGGGTTGTTACAAGCCAGTTAGCTACAACCCAAAGGGCTACAAGGCCGGCCGACTGTACCAACACCCAAAGCGAGTTAAACGAGCCCGGGTCGAAGTTTGTAAACAGGAAGCCGCCCCAAAGTGTTTGGAGAACAGCGGTTACGTAGAATAAAAGCAATATTACGGTTGCAACCCTTACGGAACCTCTTTTCTTTTCCTTCATTTCTTCGAACACAAGGCCCGGGTGTATGAGCGCAGATAATGCTAACTGAACTTCATTCTTTTGGGTTACTATTTCTTCATCGCTCTTCTTTTTGCGTAGAACGGAATAAACAATTATACCGCCTATAATAAGAATTATTCCAATAAAGATAAATATAAAGTATTTGGAAACAAGGTTTTGACGATGATATTCATACGCCAAAGCGTAGGTTTTACGGTCGTAACCTTCAAGAGCAAAATCCATTGCTTCTTCGTATCTTTCTTCGGCAAGGTATGCGCGAGCAAGACCGGTATAAGCCATTTGAAGATTTTTGTCTAGGGTTAAAACCTCTTCCCAACCTTCTCTCGACTCGATATAGTCGCCGTCAATTGTAAGGCGGGTAAGTTTCATTACAAGGTTTCCGTAATCATTACGTTTAAATACGGTAAGTGTTTGACTCGCGTTGTCTGCAACAAGTATTTCGTTAGAAACTACATTGTTTTTTGTATCGCGCTTTTCTTTAAGTGCTATTGCAGAAGCGCTTCGGAAGGTTCCCTTTTGGGTTCCGTTCTTCATACCGCCACCAAAAGCGGTAATCATTCTGCATTCACTGTCGTAAACAAAGATTCTGCCATAGGCCGAATCAAGAGCATACATAAACTCGTCGTTATCTACTTCGAGGCCGGTAATTGTTTGAGCGTATGCTGTATTTACACTGAAAGAACGGTTGATATCGTCATCTGCAAAGTTAACCTTTTCAGAATCAAGAATATTGTTACCTGCGCCGGGGTTGAGCTTTTTAATCTGGCTCTCTTTTGCGTCGGTTGCGGTATAGATAAAGTCGCCGTCATCTATAACTATATCACTAAAGGTAAAGGGAAGCGCTCTGGTAGAGTTTCCTGCTTTAGTGTTGTTGGGGAACATACGCTTAAAGAGCGCCGACATAGCGCCTAGAATATTATTGGTAACGGTATTAGCGCCGTAGAAACCGATAAATTCTTTTGCTGTTCCCGAAGTAGCGGGAGCATAAAGCAATGCGCCGTAGTAAGAACCCTTACTTAAAATATAAACGTATCCTTCGGAGTCGGCTACAACCTTAATTGGGCGGTAGTCGAAATCGGTTGGAATAAGGGGAGAGTCGGGTAATACGAATTCGTCGATATAGTTGCCGTCAATGTCAAGGTTTAATACGCGTTGATTCTCTGTATCGCAAAGATAAAGAGTAGAGTCGCTATGAACATAAACGTTTTGTGCGCCTATAAAGCTTAGTGCTTCTTCTCCTCTTGTAACCGAGGTAATTACTTTTATGAGGTTATATTCTTGGTCGAGAACAATTATTTGAGCGTTAACGCCCGAAGCACCGCAATCTAAAAGATATGTGTATCCGTTTTTGTCGGTACAAACATCAACAAGCTCGGTAATTGTTTCTAAACCAAAGTCATTAGCGTTATATACGTCCTTTACCTCATACATAGGACGGTTATAAACAAGCTTACGGCCCGTTCCGCTGATATCATCCCAATAGGTGTAACTTTCGTACGGCACGTACTGCGATGATTCTGCGTATGCGGTAAGCATTGTTCCTGCAACGATAATCAGGGCTAATAGAAAAGCCGCGATGCGTCGAAGCATTCTCTTATTCATACATACATCTCCTTGCCGTAAAAGTTATTCTTTAATACCTGCGCTGGTCATAGCCTGCATAACGTTACTTTGCGAAATCATATAAACCAGAATTGGCGGTATCATCATTATTACCGTCATCGCCATGGCGCTACCTGCACGAGCGGTACCGCCTGCGGCAATTTGCGGGGTTATCATGGGTAGGGTTTTAAGTTGCTCCGTAAAGATTGTGTTGTTTGGGGAAACGTTCCAAATATCACGGAAGCCGAACAACATAAGTGTTAACCACATAGGTTTAACGGTAGGCATTACAATGCTCCAGAAAACCTTCCAATAGCCTGCGCCGTCTATCTTTGCTGCCTCTAAGAGCGCATCGGGTACAGCGCCTTCCATATATTGCTTCATAAGGAATACACCCATAGTAGAAGCAAGGTGAGGAAGTATGTAAATCCAATAGGTGTCGATAAGGTGCATTTTTGCGTAGATAAGGTAGGCCGGAATCGACAAGGTATAGGAGTTAAACATAAGTGCCATTTGAATAGCCCAGAAAAGTGTGTTTCTTCCCTTAAACTTACCCTTCGCTAAAACAAACGCAGCCATAGAGGATGTTATTATATATAGGAAGGTGGTTAAGGTTGCAATAAACAAACTGTTAGCAATATACCTTGTTAGAGGAACCTGTAGGTTCGAAAGAAGGTCGGGTAGTGCTAAATAGTTTGAAATTGTAGGTCTTAAAACAAAGAATCTGGGGGGGAAGATAAGTAGTTCGTCGATAGGCTTAAATGAAGTTACTACCGAATATATAAGAGGCAGTGTTGAAAATAAGCCGCCGCCTACTAAAAAGAGGCAATAGAAAAAGTTTCCTATTTTAGAGCGGGTAAAGCGTCTTGCGAAGGTGCTTTTCTTTTTAAACATTTCAAACTTTGGAAGTTTAAGTTTCATTATTTAAGCACCCCCCTATCTTCCGATTAGCGAGAGAACCTTACCTATAAGCATACGGGTTCCCGCCATCATAATAAACAATACTACCGCTATTGCCGAAGCATAGCCGTATTCAAAACGAATGGAAGCTATATCGGTCATGTGGGATACTATGGTATCTACCGCATACTGGGTTGAGGGGAAGCCCGCAAGTTCAATAGCGATACCACTAACCGAGAAGCTCGACTGAATCTGCATAACCGCAGAGAACAATAGCATGTTCTTCATTTGGGGCAGAGTTATAAAGCGAAGTTCTTGCCAACGGCTTCTGATGCCGTCGATAGCGCCTGCTTCATATAGGTCGTCTGCAATGTTTTGTAGACCCGAAATATTAGATAGGAACGAAACGCCCATACTTTGCCAAAGTTGAACCATAATAACTATTGGCATTAGAAATTCAGGCTTTTTAAGCCAAACTATAGGCTCGGTTATCGCACCTATCGAAAGGAGCATACTGTTAAGGTAACCGTATGCTTCACCCGAGAAGAGAACCTTCCAAATAAGTAGCGCACCACCAACAAGAGAAGGTGTGTAAAACATGAAGGAAAGAACGGTTCTAACCGCGGGAGAGAACTCGTTTACGAACCACGCAAGTACAAAGGCTAAAAGGAAGCCGCAAGGACCTGCAATGATAGCGAAAACAAGGGTGTTTTTAACAACTATTCCAAACACTTCGTCGGCAACAAACATTCTTTCGTAGTTGTCGATACCGATAAACTGAGGTGTTGAAAGTAGGTCGTATGAAGTGAAACTGAGACCGATAGAAGAAAAAATCGGAATTACAGTAAATAAACAGAAAAAGAGAAAGAACGGTGCCAGCATAATTACGAGAGGGAACTGTTCTAAAAATGAATCTTTTCTGCGAAGTTTTTGTACTTCAGTTTTCTTAGCCACAAAATTCCCCTCCTTTATGCATTAGGATATTCACTAATTTTTCGTTTAATTTCGTTGTTTGCAACAAGCGACCATTTGTTGATAGCATCTTTTGCGTTAGAGCCATCGTTGATTACCGACCAGAAAGCTTGGTCGATAGCACGTACCACATAGTAAGAACCGGGTACTTCGGGAACCTCTTTAACTTCGCTCCACTGGTCAAGTAGAACGTCTAAATCGGTGGGGTTCCAAGCGAGTTTAGTAAGCGCTTCAACGTTTGCGGTAGATACACGGCCAAGAGGTCCGATAACCGATTCAACGTTGTTAGAATAGCGAGCCTGTGTATCGGCAGAGGTCCACCATTTTAGGAACTGCCAAGCTTCTTTCCAATGAGAACTTGCCTTAACGATTGCGCAACCCGAACCCGAACCTGCAATAGTGCGGTTGATTTCGCCGGTTGCTTCGTTAAGTGTTCCGGGAACCTTAGCTACGCTCCAACGACCTGCGATTTCAGGCGCAGCGCTTTCCAGAGTTAAATATGTATTGTAAGTTGCAATACCCAAGGGCATTGAGCCATTACGTAAACGGTTATAGAAGTCGGCTTCTTTTTGGTAGCCGTAGTCGGTATAGATTTCGGTCCATTCTTCAAAAATTTGAATTGACTTAACCGAATCAATAGCAGTTGCATTACGTTCACTGTTGTAAATATTTAAGCCCGACTGTTGTAGCATTGTGGGATAAAGATGAAGCGAACCTACGCCTGCGTTAACGGTACCGGCCGCAAGCATTTGAGTGTAGGGTACGTAAACGTCCATATTGTAGCGCTGAATAATGGTTGCGCAATATAAGAAGTCGTCCCAAGTTTGAGGTTCTTTAAGGCCGAGGTCTTTAAATACGTCGGTTCTGTAGAACATACAATAGAAGCCCTGTGTGTCGGGTAATGCATAGAGCTTTCCATTATATTCGTAAGGTGTAAATGCAGTAATGCCGTCGGCGTCTTGGCCGTTTGCATTCTTTTCACCGTTTTGGAAACGGCTAATAATTTGGTCGAATTCGGGGTCTTTATATTCGGGGTTATCTCTAAATGTGTAAAGGTCTAAGAGAGCGCCACGAATACCAAAGTTAACCGGGTCGGTACGAGCTAGGTGAAGCTGTACATCGGGGAAGTTGTCGGCAAGAAGACCGTTAATAAGCGATGCCGAAACTATTTGCAGATTTACCTTAACGCCGGTTTCGGCAGTAAAGGAATCTTGAATTAAAGAGTTTAGCGCCATTGTTTGGTCGCGGCCCCAGTTAACCCACATTTTAAGGGTTGTAGCTCCGCTTCCGTCGTCTTTATAAAGGGTATAGTCGTTTACAAAGGAAGAAACAAGGCGTTCAACTTCGAACCAGAACTTCTGGAACACATTCTTTTGGTTAGACCAGGTGAAGTCTTGACCCGCATATACGAACTGCATTTCGTCTATAGTAACGGGCAAATTCTTCATTTCGGAAAGCCAAGAAGAAAGGGTTGTATAGTTAGAATAGAAATCTTTAACGTAAATGTGAGCAATATAGGGTGCGTCGAGCATTTGGTTAATAACTCGGTCCATGTTGTTCATTGCCGCAATATACTGTGAACCACGGGCGCCGGTTTGTGCCTTTACGTCGGCCACAAGCGCTTGTAGGTCGGCAGAAGCCTTTTCTAAAACTTCAGTAAAGGTAGGAATTTGACGGAAAAGTTCATAGTCGCGGTTTACGTCGGGGGTTTCAGAAGTAATCATTACAATCTGAAGGTACATATCACCGATTGCGGTAGCAATTTGGAATAAACGGTCGTAAGCGTCGGCCGACTGACCAAGAGTAGCTTCCATAGAGAAGGTATGTACGCCCTCGTCGAGCCAAATATAGTAAGCGTCATCTCCGTTACCAAAGACAAAGTCTTGCCAACCGGTTCCGTAAGAGAAGCAAAGGTTTTTAGCTTCAACAAAAGGAGTTTTGCCGTCTATCTTCATCCAACGCCAACTTTCGCCGTTTACAACGTCGCTTTGTTTATAGCGGGCGCCAAACTTATAGTAGCCGGCTTTTTCTACATTAAACTGCCAAGTAATTTCTTGGCCGGGGGTTTGCCAACTGGTGCCGCCTATATTATTTATTAAGGAAAGGTAGCTGTCGATAGGCTGCATTTCTGCGTTACCATTATTTGTTTTAGGAATAAGAGAGTTGTCGTTCTTTAAAACGGCATCTTCGCCCTGAATAATAATGGGGGCAACATCTTTGTTTTCGGAATATTTATCACTGCTGAAATACTCATTATATAATATAGGGCTTTCGGGAGCGATAAATCCAAGGCGAGAAATAAGCGCATTATGGCCTTGACCAACAAGGGTAATTGTGTGTTCGCCTTCGGTTAAATAGAAAAGGAAGGGGTCAACCGCAACGCCGGTTTTATCGGTAGCAACGCGCTCAACAAGTTCCCCTGTGAGTTGTTGTTCGGGGGCAAGCTGGTTTCCTTGCGCATCTTCACGCCATTTTTGGTTGGGGTCGTCTGCATTTGCGGGAACGTTTACCCAGTCGCGGCTAAACGAAAGCGCGTTTGCGCCATCGAAAAGGTAGTTTTGGCCGTCGATAAGAAGGCCAAGTTCAACATTAACGCCCGTTACTGAAGGAAGGTATTCAAAATAGAAGTTATAATAGGCACTTTTGGGAACGGTTATAGTATAAGAAACAGTACCCTTTCCGCCAACCCAATCTATAACGTCGCGCGAAACGTTTTGGCCGTTAGCTTTTGTAGCATAGCCCGCTTTAATTTCGGCGCCGTTTTCGGTAGAGGTGTCGTTGCCGGGATTATAAACGCCGGCGGCACCATTTACAATAACGTTATCTGCCTCGGTTGCATAGGGCTTTTCGCCTACTCCCGCAAGGTATTCTTTGTAACTTATAAGTTCGCTGTCGGTAGAGGTTATAAGGGTTCCTTCTCCGGTGGTTGGAACAGACGCGTCGTTGTCGGCAAAGGCGCCAAACGGAACTATCGCAACCATTAAAGCAAGGGTTATTACCACAGCAATAAGTTGTTTAAATCTTTTTTGCATTAGCTTTACTCCATTTAAGTTAGACAGAATTATTTTCTGTCGTAGTCAATGTATTCTTCGTTAAGCCAAATTTTGCTCTTGCCGTCTTTCTTTTGGTAAATACGGAAGTAATCGAGGAAGTACTCGGCAGGAAGGTCATCTAGGCTATCTTCAATAAATCCAACAGGGTTAGAAGAGTCGGTAGTGGTTAGCTGGAGGTTGAAGATAATGTATTGTGGGTCTGCGAAACCGGAAAGGTCTTTACAGTGGTCGTCAGAAACCGAAATGTCAACGATACAGTAGGGTTCGTGATCGAAATACATAATCATTTTGGTGGGAGTCCATTCCCAACCATAGGTATGGTAGGTTTCGTTTCTGGTTTCAAGAGGAGATACAGTGAAGGGTTCTGACTTAGTTGAACCCGGGTTCTTTTTACCGAAACCAGAGGTATGGTACTTATATTCAGAACATTTTGAGCAAGTGCCGTAAGCTTCGCTAAACCAACGGTGAATGTTTGCGCCGCCTTGACCATATTCGTTACCGGCAACTTCTAAAATGTCAGTTTCGATATAGTAGTGTGCGCTTCTGTAAACGCCGTAAAGACTGGAAACTTCGTCGCCCGATTTGGTCCAGAAAGAAGGCCAAATTCCGCGGAAGAAGGGCATTCTTGCGCGAATTTCAGCGTAACCGTACGAAAAGCTCATATGGTCGATAGTAGTGGTACCCTGAGGCATTTTATATTGTGTGCCTTCGCGTTCGGGGTTGAAGTAACGAATAGCGCGAAGTTTAAGTCTACCGTCGCCGGTGTCGATAACGTCGCGGTCGATAGAGTTTTGAGAACGGGGAGTACCAGCCATGGTGTCACGGAAGCCCCATTTGGTCATATCAAGTTCTTCTGCTTCGAACTCGTCGCCCCAAACATAATAATAGTCTTTGAGGAAGGTAGTTGTAGAGAAGTCGGTTGTAATTTTGAAGGTGCTTGCCTTGCCGGTTTTGGGCGCTGTGCGAATGTATTTATGTACAGCAGAATCAACGCTTACGTCATGTCCGCCGGCGATAACAAGCTTTTTGCCCGAAACAGAAACCTGGATTTCGCCCTCTTTAAGGCTAACGTTGCTTTCGCTTCTGTTAGTTTTACCAATAAGAATTTCTTTAGCAACTTCCCTTTCAGAGTCGGCAACTACTGCGAGGTCTACCTTAGCGGAAGACTTAAAGTAAGCTTTAAGCGCTTCGGCCGACTTTTTAAGCGCCTTATTACCTGCCGGGTAAACAATAACGTAGTCGTTAACCTTTTCCCAGCTTACGGTTTTATATTCAAAATCACCATCGGTATCTACAAATTTTGTTGTAGTTGAACCTGTGTTGGAACTATGAGGACGATGGGTTTTGTTGTCAGAAGAAGAATCGTCGGAATCTTCTTCGTCGTCGGACCAATCTTCTTCGTCGTCGGACCAATCGTCTTCGTCGTCGGACCAATCCTCTTCATCGTCAGACCAATCCTCTTCATCGTCGGACCAATCTTCATCGTCGTCAGACCAGTCTTCGTCGGAATCCTCATCATCGGAATCCTCGTCATCATAGTTGTCTTCGTCGTCGTATTCGTCATCTCCGTTAACATCGCTGCTAACGTCATCCGAGCTGTTGTTTGTGTCGCCGCTAATGGTACTGTTTGTACCGGTATTTCCGCAAGCCGCAAGTGAAATCACAAGAACAAGCGAAAGAAGCAAACACAATGCCTTTCTTAACTTCATAAGACTTACCTCCAAAGATTAAAAAATTATTATAATAATATTTTGCTTATATATTATACACTATAAAGGCGCGACAATAAATACACTATTCTGCTTTTAATACGGACAATTCTGTCGAAAATTATTAACGAAGAAGGGTCGCCCCTGCCGAACAAATGTGCAAAATAATACAACTCCGGCCACTAGATGTGGGCAAGATGTTGTGTTTTTACCCCCATTTGCGCACAATAACTTGATTTTTTAGTCATTTTGCGAAACTTGAAAATCCGTATAATTTTCCATATCTTAACAAAAAATCGGGTTCTTTTGCAGTTTGCTAAATTAAAGTTGATTCTTTTTGGTTGTTTTGCATAAAACCGACCTTTTCCGACAGCTTTTTTAAGGCCCGTTTTTGGTCAAAATTTAATCGTTTTTTGTCAAAAAACGCCCCCTTTTTCACCAAAACTTTTACCGTTTTTTCTTTTAAAAAACAGGTCGATTTTGCCTCTTTTTTTGTAAAAAATTCTCCCTGACAATACCAAACTTACACCGTTCGGTGTGTTTCTTCTTTGGTCGTTTTTCCGCCATCCCCCCTTATTTTATAAATGAAACTACCTTTATACTTTATATATATTTATA
>JAZODO010000030.1:0-3558 GCA_045597065.1 Acutalibacteraceae bacterium
GCCCCAAACAACAATAGAAGGATGGTTATAGTTTTGAACGATAAGTTCCTTCATTTGCGAAATAGTATTTTCGCGACCAGTAGGAATATGTTTAGAAATATAGGGAATTTCTGCCCATATTACAAGACCTTTTTCATCGCATAAATCGTAGAAATATTGGTCGTGCTGGTAGTGAGCTAAGCGGATATAATAATATTTTACAAGATTTACAAATATTAACAATAATTGACAAATACAATTAGTTTGTGTATAATTTAATATTAGCGTAATATATATTAAAATGGGAAGTTAGGAGGTTTGGAAATGACAGCAAGAAAAGATAGATTAACTCTTGAAATCGAAATGGCGAAAAAAGCCTTTTCAAACAATAAAAATGTTTTTGTTGCCCGTTCCGGAAAAGGCCTTTTAACTAAATGTAGAGTAACATATCTCGTTAAAGGGTTAAATAAACTACCCGATAACACTATTGAAACGGTTGAACGCCATAGACTCGAAATATATTTCCCTCTGCTATACCCTATAGTCCCCCCTATATTTAAGTTTGTTACACCAATTTGGCATCCTTCTATTGTTAAAGGATTTCTTCCCTTAACTAAAAAAGAAGTTGAAGCTAAAACCCTTATCGACATAATAATTTTTATTGGACAAATTATTCAGTACAGAGAGTTCCCTGCTCTCAAGCTCAATAAAGAAGCAACAGAGTGGGCAAAAAACAATAAAGAACTTTGGCCCAACGGCAGAAAGAATCTTGTTGCTAATAAAGATTTTGAAGTTGAAACAAAGACTGTTATTAAAACTTCACTTAAAGCAAAACTTAATACTTTATACTATAAAATAAAACAATCAAAACTTGTTAAAGCATATATCCAAAGCGGATTTTCTATGAAAACCGTTTTGAAGAAGTTTGTTTTGTGCGGTCTATTAGCCGGATTAGTAACTTCTGGCCTTATAACACTAACATCAACCTCAACTAGCGAATATTCTTTTGCTTGGAGAGATGATAAAACAATTCTTTCTGACTATTTTGAATTTAAAGACGACGCTGTTGAAGCATTTAGCAAGCCCAACAACGCCTTTAAAAAATATTGTCGCAAAAACCGATTAGACCCAAGAGATGAAAACTCTTTTGTTGATTGGTACATATACGGCGCAACAAAAGAAGAAACTACTCTTGTTGACAAATATCTTTTATTTAATAATGTTGCTACAGATACACTTGGCGAATCTTTTGCTAACGAATTTAACAGTGATTACGTTGCTCTAGAAAAAGCCATCCGCGGCTATATTATTAAATCCAACTTTTCACGCTTTACGATTTTTACTTTTGTTCTAACCTTTTTATTGTGCCTTTTTGAAAGGTTGTACTATGGTATCAAGAAAAAGAGTGTATTTTCTGCCCTTTTAAGCGGTCTAATGGTTGCTGCCTGGTGCTTAATACTTGGTATAATTGCCTATTTAATAAATTATTTCTTAGTAAATGCAGTTATTCCTATTCACGCGACAATACTCTATCTCCTTGTTTGGACACTTATAGGTCTTGGAATTGGATTTGTAACAGGAATTACAAAACAAAACACTCAAAGACGTCGTCGTTTTATTTTAGGCGGAATGGCTAGCGGATTTATAAGCGGAGTTGTTTATAGTTGCTTTAATAGTAATATTTATAATACAACCGCTCGTAATATTGCTACATCTATTCTAATTTCTATTATTATTTCGTTTGCTTTAGGTGTTTTAGAACAACTTACAAAACGCGCAAGTCTTAGAATAATTGAAGGCAAAAAATACGGAAAAGAATATTTAATTCTAAACCGCAAAACATATATTGGTTCTAATAACGAAAACTCTATAGTTCTTAAAAAAGACTTAAAAGTTGCTCCTCGTCATTTAGTAATTTTTAATGATGATAACAAGTTTATTTTAATAGACTATAAATCTCCTATAGGAACATTAGTTAATGGCCAACACGTATCACACGCAGTTTTAAAACACGGCGATAAAATTACGCTTGGTAAATCTACATTAGAATTTATTGTAAAATAAAAAACGCCAAACGTTATGTTTGGCGTTTTAATTTATTTTTTAAATCTTTCTGCAATTCTTTTAGCAACCTTATAAATATCTCCGCCACCCATAGTGATAACAATATCGCCTTTTTTTGCGGTAGACAAAATTAAGTTTTCGGCTTCTTCAAAGTTTGCAACAACGGTACAGTCGCTAAGACCCAAAGCAATATCTTCTGACGAAATGCCATAAGTATTTACTTCGCGTGAACCCATAATCGGGGTAAGTATAACCTTATCTGCAACAGATAACGCTTCGATAAATTCATCTTTTAAAAGAGCGGTTCTTGAAAAGGTAAACGGTTGAAATACAGCAATAACCCTTTCATACTCTAAATTATGGGCCGCGTTCAATGTTGCAGCAATTTCGGTCGGATGATGGGCATAATCGTCGGCAAGAACGAAATCATTAAACTCGCCGTAAAACTCAAACCTTCTTCCTGCACCTCTAAATTCTTCTAGAGCAGATTTAATTCCTAATACATTAACTCCTAAATAATCACAAACAGCGATAGCGCCCAAAGCGTTCATTACATTGTGAACACCCGGAACCGAAAGTTCAAAACTAATTAGCGGCTTGTTTTCTTTTAAAACATCGAAAACGAAACCAAATTTAGCAGGGCGTAAATTTATAGCTCTATAAGTATTGTTCTCGCCGGTGCCGAATGTTATTTTTTCTACATTTAAATCTTTGGTTGCCTCTAAAATGAGATTATCATCACCATTTAAAAAACAAAGTTTCGACATTGCAACAAAATTCTTAAATGAATTTATTAGGTTTTCCATTGTTTTAAAATAGTCAAGATGGTCGTTATCGATATTAAGCAACACGCTAATATCCGGCGAGAGTTCTAAAAAGGTGTTAACGAATTCGCAAGACTCACAAACCAAAATATCGCTTTTACCGCAAATACCGTTAGAACCTATTACGGGAAGTTTACCGCCAATAACGGCCGAAGGCTCCATCTTGTTTAAATAGAGAATTTGTGTTATCATAGAAGAAGTGGTAGTTTTACCGTGAGTTCCGCAAACACCGATTACATTATCGTAATGTCGTGTAAGGGCGCCTAAAAGAAGCGAACGTTCCATTGTTGGAATTCCCTTTTCTTTAGCCGCTACACGTTCGGGGTTATCGGGAGAAATGGCGGCAGAATAAACAACCAACTCTGCGCCCTCTATATTAGAAGCATCATGGCCCATAAACACTTTAATTCCAAGCGATTTAACACGATTAAGAGTATCTCCTTCATTATTATCGGAACCGGTTAAAACATAGCCCTTTGAATGAAGAATTTCGGCAAGCGGGCACATACCCGAACCGCCGATACCAATCATATGAACGCGTTTTATATTAGTTAAAAGTTTATCTGTTTCGCGTAATTCTTTCATACTAAACCCTCAAAAAATTTTTGCTTTATTTAATATTATACCCATTTTATAGAAAAAATAAACACTTTTTTTATTTGGAGCTAAAATATATGCTAATTTTCCCCGA
>JAZODO010000031.1:0-3337 GCA_045597065.1 Acutalibacteraceae bacterium
CTATTTAATATGAAATGCCACCCAAGCGCACTTGCAGGGGCAGGCGGACTTGAAAGCTTTGTAGCGCTTGTTCGCGGTTACTTTGACCAAAAGGGCAGCCATATGCAATTTAACGTTGTTAGCCGCGAAACCCTTAGAGATGCTCAAAAGAACCCCGAAAAGTATAAATCTTTGGTAGTTCGAGTTGCCGGTTACAGCGCTTTATTTACAACCCTTTCTCGCTCACTTCAAGACGATATTATTAACCGTACCGAGCAGGGGGATTTCTAAATGGAAAACGTTAATCTTTCGGTTGTTGGCAGAATATTTGATATTCAGCGATTTTCTACCCACGACGGACCGGGAGTACGCACTATTGTTTTTCTTAAAGGGTGCCCTTTAAGGTGCAGATGGTGTTGTAACCCCGAATCGCAAGAATATGATATTCAAAGTATGCTAACAAAAGGAAACTATAAAACGGTTGGCAAAGACGTTACTGTTAAAGAGGTTTTAGACGAGGTTTTAAAAGACCGACCCTATTACCGCAGAAGCGGCGGTGGCCTTACCCTTTCGGGAGGCGAATGCCTATGGCAACCCGATTTTGCCCTAGCCCTTTTAGAGGAAGCTCGCGAAAACGGAATTAACACCGCGATAGAAACTACCGCCTTTGCCGAAGCCGAAACTATTGAAAAGTTTATACCCTTAGTTGACCTGTTTTTGATGGACATTAAACATATAAACAGTTCAAAACACGAAGAATTTACTAGCCGCCCTAACGAAAATATTTTAGCAAACGCAAAGCTTATTGCGCAAAAGGCTAAAAAACTTATTATAAGGGTTCCTGTTATACCGGGATTTAACGACACCGAAGAAGAAATTGGCCAAATTGCCGCCTTTGCCTCTTCCTTGCCGGGTGTGAACGAAATTCACTTACTCCCCTACCACAGAATGGGGCAAGACAAATACGAAGGTCTTGGCCGACCTTACCTTATGGGCGAGGCTGCGCCACCGAGTAATGAGCAAATGCAAAAACTTATTAGCGTTTGCGAAAGATATAATCTTATAACACATTTGGGAGGTTAGATATGAATTTAGAAAATTATCTCTCAAGCGGCGATAAGGCGCGTATTATTCAGGAAATTGTACCGGGCAAACAAATAACACTTGCCCACATAATTGCAAACCCTGATAAGGTGCTTTATTACAAGTTAGGGCTTGACCCTGCCGAAGACCATTCGGGCGCTATTGGAATACTAACCCTTAGCCCAAGCGAAACCGCAATTATTGCCGGCGACGTTGCTATGAAGGCTTCGGGGGTTGAACTTGGGTTTGTAGACCGATTTAGCGGAACGGTTATTGTAACCGGTTCGGTTTCGCAGGTAGAGGCCGCTTTGGTTGCCGTAATGGAATATTCGCAAAATAAATTAAAATTTGACGTTTGCGAACTAACAAGAACATGAGAAAACTACTTTTAATAGGAAGAAGCGGTTGCGGAAAAACAACCCTTACCCAGGCGCTTATTGGTAAAAAAATAGAATACCAAAAAACCCAGGGTATGGTTTTTGAAGATTTTATTATCGACTCGCCGGGCGAATATGCCGAAAACCACGATTTAGGTTGTGCATTAGCGCTTTACTCTTACGAGGCCGATGTAGTAGCGCTACTTATTGCGGCCGACGACGATTATTCGCTTTTCCCGCCCTGTATAACCTGCCTTGTAAACCGCGAGGTTATAGGCATAGTAACAAAAACCGACAAGGCCGACCCTAGCCGCGCAGAGCGTTGGTTAAGGCTTTCGGGATGTAAAGATGTGTTTTTTGTTGATTCTTTAACCCAAAACGGCATAAATTTGGTTTTGGAACACCTAAATCAACCAAAAACAGAAAGAAAAACAGAAAAATAAAGAAAAAAACAGATATTTTATGTTGACTTTGTTTATTATTTATGATAAAATTATGTCATAATCCAATAAAACACAAATAAATCCAAAGGAGAAATTAAAATGGTAAACGAATTCGAAATTAAAAAACAGATTTGTGAAATCGGTAAACGAATTTACGACAAAGGCATGGTTGCTTCTAACGATGGTAACATCTCGGTTAAGATTAGCGACAACGAGTTCCTTTGCACACCTACCGGTGTAAGCAAGGGCTTTATGACCCCCGAATACATTTGTAAGGTTGATAAGGACGGTAAGGTTCTTCAAGCCAACGGAAACTTTAAACCCTCTTCCGAAATTAAAATGCACATGCGTGTTTACAAAGAGCGTCCCGACGTTAATGCCGTTGTTCACGCTCATCCCCTTTACGCTACCGGCTTTGCTATTGCAGGTATTCCCCTAACTCAACCCATTATGCCCGAAGCAGTTATTGCTCTTGGTTGCGTTCCCATTGCCGAATACGGTACTCCTTCTACCGAAGAAATTCCTGATGCAGTTTCTAAGTACTTACAATCTTTCGACGCAGTACTTCTTGAAAACCACGGCGCACTTTCCTATTCTGATAGCCTTTTAAACGCTTATCACAAAATGGAATCTGTTGAATTTTATGCTCGCCTTCTCTACATCTCTACCCAACTTGGCGGACCTAAGGAACTTTCTGAAGCTCAGGTTCAAAGACTTTACGAAATTCGCCGCCAGTTTGGTATGAAGGGTAAGCACCCCGCTAACCTTTGCCCCAACGCTCAAGACGGTAAGCCCAGCTGCCACGGTTGCAGCGGCAACTGCAACCACTCTTCTTCCAACGCAGATATGGTTGCTGAAATTACCCGCAAAGTTCTTGAACAACTTGGTAAATAAGTAGGTGAACGGCATGGACAAACATGCTCTTAGTTCATTAGTAGATACCATTGCTCGCGAGATAGACGCTTCGCTTAACATAAACCTAAAAGCGGCTCAAAACCTTAGCGAACAAATTAGAAAAAAGGCTAAAGAAATGGGCGTAAACGCCGTTGTTGCGGTTTCTAACCGCGCAGGCCACCCCATTTTAGTAGAAAGTATGGACGACGCTTATATTGCAAGTTACGACATAGCCGTTCAAAAGGCCTTTACTGTGGTATCGCTTAAAATGTCTACTTCGGCACTAAAACCTCTTGCTCAACCGGGCGGTTCGCTTTACGGAATACAATTTACCAATAACGGTAAAATTGTTATTTTCGGAGGCGGAGAACCCCTTAAAAACAGTAGCGGCCAAATTATTGGCGGGCTTGGCGTAAGCGGAGGAACCGAAGAACAAGATACCGCTCTTGCGGAATATGGCAAACAATTATTTGAGAAAGGCAGAAACTAATATGGATATCAATTCTTCCAATATTGAGGCTATTGTACGCCAGGTATTAGGCGAAATGCAGGGCTCTGCTC
>JAZODO010000032.1:0-2082 GCA_045597065.1 Acutalibacteraceae bacterium
GCTTGTTTAGAGGTAAGGTCTCCGTTATAACCCTGTTTAAGGTTTACGCCAACTTCGTTAGCTGCTTCCATCTTAAAACGATTGAGAGCGTCCTTAGCTTCGGGAACTACGTTCTTTGCCATTTTATTCACTCCTTTTCTTTTTTTTAAGCGTTTGCAATATTATTGTTGTACTTTTTAGTCTTTATATTATAGGAAATTTTTTCTCTAAATTGCTTTTAAAACTTTATTGACATAAATAATAAAAAATGATATAATCAACACGAAAAAAGCGTTGATGGGAAAAGTAGTTTTTGCCTTTTATTTAAGAGAGCCGTTGTTGGTGCGAATACGGTATAAAAGCATTTACGAAAAGACACCCGAAGCTGTCGGAAGAAAGCGTTTGCGATTAGACCCGACCGTGATAAGAGCGTTAATCTTTTGAGTGAGCCTTATAAAGGCTAATTTGGGTGGTACCGCGGAAGCCGTCTTTCGTCCCATATTTAGGGATGAATGGCGGATTTTTAATTTTAAAGGAGAAATAGTATGGAATTTTTAAATTTTGAAAAGCGCGTAGACACTACCGACATTTCCTACATTGTTGAAGGCTTTAAAAACGGAACCATTAAAGATGGCGACAAAATTACCGTTAAAGGAACCCTTCACAGAATTCGCGAAATGAGCGGTTTTGCATTTGTTATTCTTCGTAGCGCCAGAATGGTTTTCCAATGTGTTTGGGAAGAAGGTATTTCTAATTGCGACGTTAAAGATTTTAGCGTAGAAGAATGCGTTATAGTAGATGGTACTTTAATCGTTGAAGAAAGAAGCCGACTAGGTTTTGATATTCGTATAAATAATATGACAAGAATTTCCGGTAAGGCCGAAATTCCCCCCGTTGAAATTAGTAATGATAAAAAAATTGCTAAACTTAACCTTAACACCCTTTTAGATAACCGCATTATTGCTCTTAGAAATCCCAAAACTCGCGCAATATTAAAGGTTGCCGATGGTGTTATGTACGCTTTTAGAAACTTCCTTAGAGAAGAAGGCTTTACTGAATTCGTACCTCCGAAAATGGTTACCGCAGGCGCCGAAGGCGGAGCAGATATGTTCGAAGTAGACTATTTCGGCCAAAAAGCATATCTTAACCAAAGCCCCCAAACATATAAACAAATTATGGTTGGTGTGTTCCAAAAGGTATTTACCGTAGGCCCCGTATTCCGTGCCGAAAAATATAGCACAAATCGCCACATTAACGAATTCCAAGGGTTAGACCTTGAAATGGGCTTTATAAATTCTTTCGAAGACATTATGGAACTTGAAGCCAGAATGTTTAAATATATCTTTAAGGTATTAAACGAAGAATATGCCCCCGAACTCGAAATGTATTTAGGTCAGGGTAATCGTTTGCCCGAACTTGAAAGCTTCCCAAAAATTAAATTTATGGAAGCTAAAAAGCTATTTGCCGATGCTCACCCCGGTCCTCAAGGTGAAAACGCAATGCTCGAACCCGATTTCGCGCCCGAAGAAGAAAAATGGCTAGGCGAATACTTCCTTAAAGAATATAATTCGCCTATTGTATTTATTACCCATTATCCTACCGTTAAACGTCCCTTCTACACTATGGAAGACCCTGCAGACCCCAACTATACCTTAAGTTTCGATATGCTTCTTTACGGTTTAGAGGTTACAACCGGCGGTCAACGTATTCATGACTATGAAGCACAGGTTGCAAAAATGAAGAGCAGGGGAATGAATATCGAAGATTTCGAAGATTATCTAACAATGCATAAATACGGTATGCCTCCTCACGGCGGACTTGGTCTTGGCCTTGAAAGAATTGTTCAAAACATTTTAGGCCTTGATAACATTAAACAAGCTACCGCATTCCCAAGAGATAGAGACAGAATTCGCCCCTAATTTTAAAGCCACGGAAAACCGTGGCTTTTTTCTTTTTTAGTTAAAATTTGTAATATGTTTAGGTTTTTAATAAAATGAAAATTAAATTTGTGCTTTTGTGTAGTTTATTTTTACAGATAATATTTTATAATGTCAAAAGATTTGACACCTTAAAAATTATTCTTTCGACACAATTCGACAAACT